>NZ_JBSFNS010000185.1:0-11279 GCF_053587275.1 Amycolatopsis sp. NPDC003676 | reverse complement strand
ACGCAGTACTACTGGTCGCCGCTGACCGATTGGCTGGCAGAAGGCATCGCCGGATCTGGCCCCGACGACAACCTGGGCTGCTCCACCGTGGGTGCCCCCGGTCCGAGAACCCTCGCGGTTCTCCCGGGGCCCAGACTCATGTTCGCGTCCGCTCGAGCAGGGCGCGGGCCGGACCAGGTCCGCCCGCGCGAGGTTGCTCCGAACGGGCCCGTAGGATAGTCAATTGGCCCTCGTACCGGGGGCCGTCCTCAGAATTCCAGAGTTGTCTATGGCAGGAGGCCAGGTGTCCGAGTTCGGTCGACGAGACTCAGCGGATGAGGGGTCCGGTCGGTCGGCTCGCCGCGACCAGGACTCCCGCGGCGGCAGGTCCGACGCGCCCCGGGGAGACCGGCGCGGCGCGCGGCAGGATCGCGGCGGACGGGACAACGCCCACCAGGGCCGGCCCCGTCGGGACGACCGCGGCGCACGCGGTTCCGGCGGCTTCGCCGGCCGCCCCGGCCACGGCGACGGTCCCCGCGAACAGCGCGGCGGATACGCCGGCAAACGCGACGACGACCGCGACTTCCGCCCCCGCGGCAAGCGCGAGTTCGACCGTCCGCAGGGCAAGTCCTACGGTGACCGTTCCGGCGGCAAGTCCTCCTACGGCGACCGCTCCGAGGGACGCTCGTCCTACGGCAACCGTTCCGAAGGGCGTTCCTCGTACGGCGAACGCTCCGGCGGGCCCGGCAAGTCTTACGGCGACCGTTCGGGCCGTCCGGAAGGGAAATCCTCCTACGGCGACCGCGGGCGTCCGCAGGGCAAGTCGTCGTACGGCGAGCGGTCCGGCGGCCGCTGGAACGACGACCGGCGCGGTGGCGACGACCGCCGTGGCGGGTACTCGGGCGGCGACGACCGGCGCGGACCGGGCGGATACCGCGGCAAGGACTCCCAGGGCGGCGGTTTCCGCGACGATCGGCGCGGATCCGGCGGTTTCCGCGACAACGACCGGCGCGGCGGTTACGGCGACCGCGACAACCGCGGCGGCAAGCCCGGCGATCGCGACACGCGTGGTGGCTACCGGGACGACCGGGGCAGCAAGCCCGGTGGATTCCGCGACGACCGGGGCAGCAAGCCTGGTGGTTTCCGCGACGACCGTGGCGGCAAGCCCGGCGGCTACCGGGATCGGGACGACCGCGGTCCGCGCGATGGCGGATTCCGTGGCGGGAACCGGAGTTCCGGTGGATTCCGCGACGATCGCTCCGGCGGGAACCGGGGAGAGCGGCGCGACGACCGCGGCGGGTTCCGCAACGACCGCGACGACCGCCGGGACAACCGTTCGGGCGGCTTCCGCAGCGACCGGCGCGACGAGGGCGGCTACCGCGGCGGGGATCGCCGGGACGAGCGCTCCGGCGGGTTCCGCGACAACCGGCGGGACGACCGGCCGGGCGGATACCGCAATGACCGGCGCGACGAAGGCGGTCAACGCGGGGAGCGGCGGGACGACCGTTCGGGCGGCTTCCGCAATGATCGTGACAACCGGTCCGGCGGGTACCGCAGCGACCGGCGTGACGAGGGCGGTTACCGGGGCGACCGGCGAGACGACCGCTCCGGTGGGTTCCGTCGTGACGACCGGTCCGGCGGGTATGGCGGCAAGCGGCCTGGCGGGGACCGGCGGGACGACCGTTCGGGCGGGTTCCGGCGCGATCGCGACGGCGACTCCGGCGGGTTCCGCAAGGACCAGCGCGACAGCGGTTTCCGGAAGGACCGTCAGGACGACGGTTTCCGGGGGCGGCGGGACGAGGTCGAAGAGACCCAGTCGGCCGTGGAATCCGCAGCCGTCGACGAGGTGACTGCGGGCGCTGACGTCGCGGCGGAGCGCGTCGAGCGTGCCGATGCCACTGAAGCTCAGGAACGGCGCGACAGCAGCGAGGACCAGGGCGAGCGGCAGGACCGTCGGGAGCGCGACAACCGCAGCGACCGCAACGACCGCGGCGGCCGGGACAGCCGCGGAGACCGCGACAGCCGGGACCGTCGCGACCGCAGGGACGACCGGCCCCGCACCAAGCGGCCGGTCACCGTCGAGGAGCAGGACGCCGCTCTGGCGCGCGAGCTGCTCGAAGCGCCGGAACTGCCCGAGGACATCGAGTTCTCCGACCTCGACGAAGAGGTCCGCCGCGAGCTGCGGACCCTGCCGAAGGGGCTCGCGGAGACCGTCGGGAAGCACCTGGTCGCCGCCGGCGGTCTGGTCGACGAAGACCCGGAGGCCGCGCTCGAACACGCCCGGTACGCGAAGACCAAGGCGTCGCGGGTGCCGATCGTGCGCGAAGGGCTCGGGCTGGTCGCGTACCACGCGGGCAACTGGCAGGAAGCGCTGTCCGAACTGCGCGCCGTCCGGCGGATGACGCGCAGCGACGAGCACATCGCGATCATCGCGGACGCCGAGCGCGCGCTGGGCCGTCCGGAGCGCGCCCTGGACCTCGCCAAGGAGACCGACAAGGAACGGCTCACCAAGGCGACCCAGGTCGAGCTGGCGATCGTCGCGGCGGGTGCGCGGCGCGACCTCGGGCAGCTGGACGCGGCGGTCGTGTCCCTGCAGGGGCCGGACCTCGCGGCGGCCAAGCGCGATCCGTGGAGCGCGCGCCTGTTCTACGCCTACGCCGACAACCTTGAGGCTGCCGGGCGCAAGGAAGAGGCCGTGCAGTGGTTCCTCAACGCCGCTGAGGCCGACGCCGAGGACGAGACCGACGCCGCCGAGCGCGCCGCGGACCTCGCGAACGCGTCGAACGAGGCGAACGCGCCGAAGGAGACGGCCGAGCCGGGCGAGCCGACTGGGTCGGATGACTGACGTGGCCTACGACGCGCTGCTGTTCGATCTCGACGGCACCGTGTACCACGGGCCGCAGGTGATCGACGGGGCCGCGGAAACCGTGGCCGCCGTGCGCGAGCAGGGCACGGCGGTCCGGTTCGTGACCAACAACGCGTCCAAGGCCCCGTCCGCGGTCGCTGAGCACCTCCGGGACCTCGGCATCGCCGCGGACACCGAAGAGGTGCACACCAGCGCTCAGGCGGCAGCCGCGCTCCTGCGGGACCGGCTGCCCGCCGGAGCGAAGGTGCTCGTCGTCGGCACGGCCTCGCTCGGCGACCAGATCGCCGCGGCGGGGCTCGAGCCGGTACGGACCGCGGGCGACGACGTTTCCGCGGTGGTGCAAGGACATTCGCCGGAAACCGGATGGGCGGACCTCGCCGAGGCGAGCATCGTGATCCGCGCGGGCGGGCTGTGGGTCGCCACGAACACCGACACCACGCTGCCTACCGAGCGCGGGCTGATGCCGGGCAACGGATCCATGGTCGGGGCGCTGAAGATCGCCACCGGCGCGGAACCGGTCGTCGCGGGAAAGCCGGAGCCGTTGTTGTTCGAAACGGCGGCACGGTCGGCGAAGGCGAAGCGTCCGCTGGTGGTCGGGGATCGGCTGGACACCGACATCGCGGGTGCGGTCGCGGCGGGTCTCGACTCGCTGTGCGTCCTCACCGGCATCGCGACTCCGGCGACGCTGCTCACCGCGATTCCGGCGGAACGGCCCACTCATCTGGGTGCGGATCTCACCGCGCTGGCACAGCCGGTGGACGAATTGCGCATCGGGAAGCGGTCCGGCTGGGAAATCGGCGAGAACGACGTGCTGACCGTTCGCGGCGAAGGGGACAAGCTCGACCTGCTGCGCGCGCTGTGCGATTCGGCGTGGCGCACCGGCATCACGCAGGTGCGCGCGGAAGGCGACGCGGCCGCGGCGGCAGTGACCGGGCTCGGGCTCGCCTGACTGGTAGTTTGGGCCTGTGCACCCGAACGTTCCGCGGCCGGTTCCCGGACCCCCGCCGATCCCCGGACCCGGCCCGCAGCAGACTGACCCGCGGGCGGGCATCGACGAGGCCGTCGCCGGGCTCGACGACCTCGACACGCTGCCGCCCGCCGAGCACGTGGACCGCTTCGAGGCCGTGCACACCGAGCTGACCGTGGCCCTGTCCAGCATCGACAAGGTCTGACCGGCGTGGCCAAACGGGCCAGGCTCGACGCGGAACTCGTGCGGCGCGGACTCGCCCGCTCCCGCGAACAAGCCTCCGCGCTGATCGCCGGCGGCAAGGTCACCGTGCGCGGCATGGTCGCCACGAAACCCGCCACCGGCGTGGAAAACGACGCGCCGATCGTCGTGAAGGACGAGGACGACCCGGGCTGGGCGTCGCGCGGCGCGCACAAACTCCTTGGCGCGCTTGAGCGTTTCGGTCCTGAGGGGCTGACCGTCGAAGGCCGCCGTTGTCTCGACGCGGGCGCATCCACTGGCGGCTTCACGGATGTGTTGCTGCGGGGCGGCGCCGAGAAGGTCATCGCCGCGGACGTCGGGCGCGGGCTGCTCGATTGGAAGCTGCAGACCGACGATCGTGTCGTGGTTCTCGACCGCACGAACGTCCGCAATCTGACGCCGGATGTCCTTGGCGGCCAGGTCGATCTCGTCGTCGGCGACCTTTCCTTCATCTCGCTCAAGCTCGTGCTGCCCGCGCTCGTCGCATGCGCCCGCGACGGCGCGGATCTCGTGCCGATGGTCAAGCCGCAGTTCGAGGTCGGCAAAGACCGGCTCGGCAGCGGGGGCGTGGTGCGCGATCCCGAACTGCGTGTCGAATCCGTGCTGGGCGTGCTCGCCGAAGCCGCGAAGCTCGGCCTGTCGCTGCGCGGGGTCGTCGCGAGCCCGTTGCCCGGGCCCTCCGGGAACGTCGAATACTTCGTGTGGCTCCGCAAAACGGAGCCGGAAGACGCGGGCGGCGACGATGCCGAGCGGCTCGTTCGCGCCGCAGTCCAGGAAGGACCTCAGTGACCGCCGAACGTGAAGTGCTCCTCGTGGTGCACCCCGACCGGGACACCACCCGGGAGGCCGCCCGCGAGGTGTCCCAGCGATTCGCGAAGGCCGGGATCCGGCTGCGCGTGCTCGACGAGGACGTTCTCCAGCTGATCGACCCGGACGGCTGCATGGCCAAGCCGTGCACCGTGGTCGCGCCCGAGCACAATCCGGCCGAGGGAGCCGAGCTCGTGTTCGTGCTCGGCGGCGACGGAACCCTGCTGCGCGCGGCGGAACTCGCCCGTCCGGCCGGGGTCCCGGTGCTCGGCGTCAACCTCGGCCGCGTCGGCTTCCTCGCCGAGGCCGATTCGGATGCGCTCGCCGACGCCGTGCAGCGCGTGGTCGACCGCGAGTACCACGTCGAGGACCGGATGACGGTCGACGTCACGGTCACCGCCGACGGCGCGGAGATCTACCGGACCTGGGCGCTCAACGAGGCCAGCGTCGAGAAGTTCAGCCGCGAGCGGGTGCTCGACGCGCTGATCGAGGTCGACGGCCGCCCGGTGTCGTCCTTCGGCTGCGACGGCGTGCTGTGCGCGACGCCGACCGGTTCCACCGCGTACGCCTTCTCCGCGGGCGGGCCGGTGCTGTGGCCGGACGTCGAGGCGCTGCTGGTGGTGCCGAGCAACGCGCACGCGATGTTCGCCCGGCCGCTGGTCGTGTCGCCCGAGTCGGTGATCACCGTCGGCATCGACCCGACCGGCCCGAAAGCCGTGCTGACCTGCGACGGGCTGCGGTCGTTCGACCTGCCGCCGGGCGCGCTGGTGCGCGTCGTGTGCGGCAGGCGGCCGGTGCGGCTGGTGCGGCTGTGGGACGGCGTGTTCACCGACCGGCTGGTGTACAAGTTCGGCCTGCCGGTGCGCAGCTGGCGCGACCGGCGCGGCGGGGAGCGTCCGGGCGGCTGATTCGCGACGCGCCCGCACAAGTGTTCGACCAGCGAAAAGAAGAGTTAGCGGACCTCGGACGCACAGAACGTCGGTGCGGGCCGCTACCGTATGCGTCGTGCTGGCCGAGATGCGCATCCAGGGCCTCGGAGTCATCGAGGAAGCCCTGCTGGAACTGCACGCGGGCTTCACCGTGGTCACCGGTGAGACGGGTGCGGGCAAAACCATGGTCGTCACCGGGCTGCATCTGCTTTCGGGCGGACGGGCCGAGGCGTCGAAGGTCCGGAACGGAATGCTGAAGGCATTCGTCGAGGGCCGCTTCACCGTGGGCAAGGACGACGCGGCCGCCCGCATCGTCACCGATTCGGGGGCCGATGTCGACGAGGACGGCAGCGTCATCGCGCTGCGCACGGTCGCGGCCGACGGGCGCTCGCGGGCGCACCTTGGCGGCCGGTCGGTGCCGGTCGGGGTGCTGGCCGAGCTGTCCGAGCAGGTGATCGCCGTGCACGGGCAGAACGACCAGCTGCGGCTGCTGCGCCCGGCCGAGCAGCGCGCGGTGATCGACCGGTTCGCCGGCGAGGACGTGGGCGGGCCGCTCGCGCGGTACCGCCAGGTCCGCGAGGAGTGGCTGGCCGTGCTCACCGAGCTGAGCGAGCGCTCCAACCGCTCCCGCGAGATGGCGCAGCAGGCGGACCTGCTGAAGCACGGGCTGAACGAGATCGACGCGGTCGCGCCCGAGCCGGGCGAGGACGTCGAGCTCACCGAGCAGATCAAACGCTTGGCCGCAGTCGACGAACTCCGCGCGATGGCCACCGAATCGCATGCGGCGGTGTCCGGCGCGCAGGACGGCGACCCGGACGCGCCGGGCGCGCTCGGCCTGGTCGGCGAGGCGGTGCGAAGGCTCGCCTCGGCGGAGGATTCCGCGCTGCGCGACCTCGTGCCGCGGCTGGAGGAAGCCTCCACGCTGTTGAGCGACGTCGGCGCGGAGCTGGGCAGTTACGTCGAGAATCTGGACGCGGACCCGGCGCTGCTGGAGAAGGTGCTCGCCCGCCAGGCCGATCTCAAACGGCTCACCCGCAAGTACGCCGCGGATGTCGACGGGGTGCTGGCGTGGGCCGAGGACGCGCGTCGCCGGCTCGAATCGATGGACACCTCCGAAGAGGCGTTGGCAGCGCTGGCTTTGCGTCGCGACGAGCTCGCCGTGCAGCTGGTCGCGCACGCCACCGAGGTTTCCGCCGCGCGCGGCAAGGCGGCCGCTGAACTCGCCACGGCGATCACCAAGGAACTGTCCGGTCTCGCGATGGGGCAGGCGGAGCTGGAGATCACCGTCGAACAGCGTCCGGCCGAGCACGGTGATCGGCAGGCGCTCGCGATCGACGGACACGCGGTGCACGCGGGCCCGGACGGCGTCGACGAGGTGGAACTGCTGCTGCGGGCGCACAACGGCGCGCCGCCGCTGCCGGTGCACAAGGCCGCCTCGGGCGGTGAGCTGTCGCGCGTGATGCTGGCTATCGAGGTCGTACTGGCGCACGCGGACACCGTGCAGACGTTGGTGTTCGACGAGGTCGACGCCGGGGTCGGCGGCCGGGCCGCGGTGGAGATCGGCCGGCGGCTGGCGCGGCTCGCGCGCACGCACCAGGTTCTGGTGGTCACGCACCTTCCGCAGGTCGCCGCGTTCGCCGATCAGCATTTGGTGGTGGACAAGGGAACCAGCGGCGGCGTCACGCGCAGCGGCGTGAAGACGCTGGACCAGAGCGACCGGGTGCGCGAGCTCGCGCGGATGCTCGCGGGCATGGACGGCACCGAGACCGGCCGTGCGCACGCCGAGGAATTGCTTGCCACCGCGGAGAAAGACAAGGCGAAGAACACCGGCGCGAAGCGCAAGCGCGCGAAGAAGGGCTGAGGCGGATTCCATGACCTGGGCCACGTTGGCCGACGTCGAAGCCGAACTCGCCCGCGCGCGGCGGGAGGACGATCTCGACCGCTTCCTCGAACTCCTCGGCGACGAGGAGCTCTTCGTGCCGATACACCGGGACGAAGCGGAACGGCTCGCGCAGGAGCGGACCTGGTCGCCCGCGAAAGCGTGCTGCGCGCACGGCGGCGAACCGTCGCTGCAGGTCTTCACCCGCGGCGCGCTGCCGGATTTCGGGACGGACGTGGTGTTTCTCAGCGGGGATCTCGACTGGGCCACGCACGGTCTCGGCCGCGAGGAACAGGTCGTGTTCAACCGCGGCACGCTCGCCGAATGGCGGGTGGGCGCGGACGCCGTGCTGCCGTGGGTCGACGCGAACCCGCACCGGGTCACGGCGGTGGAGCAGCAGGTCGAACGGCTTTACACAGCGCGGTACGGGCTTCTCGACGGTCCGGTCGCGCACGCGCTCGCGTGCGGCGCGCACCAGGCGGTGCTGTCGGCCGAACCGTGGAACGTCCTCGACGCGCGCTACCACGATTACGTCGCCGAAGTCCGCGGCCTGCGCGACTGGTGGGGCGTCGCGGACGCGGCGGGCTGGCGGGCCGCGATGGACCGGCTGCTCGGCGATTCCTACCAGCTCACCACCGGAAACCTGGTGCTCGTGCTGCGCGCCCGCAGCGGGCTGGCGCTGGACTTCTACGGCTGGGTCGAGCTCGTCCGGCAGTGGTGCGCCGAAAACGACGCCGAGGACCAAGCCGAACCGCTCATCGACGCGGTGCGCCGGATCGTCCGGTACGAACAGCGGTTCCGCGCCGACGGCCTGCTCGCTCCGGACGGCGTGGTGGACAGCATCATCGGCTGGGATGTCGGCCGCGCGGTCGAGCTGGCGCGCTGGGGTTTGGCGGTCGGGTACTGCGATGCGCTCACGGCTGAATTGATGGTGCTGGAGGCAGGCGCGATCGCCCGCCGCTACCACGAATCGTGGGCGGAATTGGCCACCGGATACGTGCTGGGCAGGCTGCTCGCGCTCGACGGCGAGGAATTCGGGCCGGAGTACGTTTCGGCCGCCCGGGTCCGCCACCGGCTGCTGAACGATCCCGCGAGTCCCTGGTCCAACCTCGATTTCGGAGCCGGCGGACCGCACAGTTAACCCCGGTTCCGCACCCCGCGCGACATGGCTCACCACAACGAGTCATGTCCGCCTCGGCGCGTCGGCTCCGCACCCACGCACAAATTTGTCACCATCAGCCACATGAAGCTCACTGGTCTTCTCGCGCGGAACCACGAAGCCCTTCCCGGCGTCATCGGTGTCGCGCGGGTCGACCGGCGCACGCGGGAGCTGCTGCGCCGGGTCAGCGCCGGCGACATCGTCGTGCTCGACCAGCTCGACCTCGACCGGGCCACCGCCGACGCGCTGGTGGCCGCCGAGGTCGCCGCGGTGGTCAACGCGTCGCCGTCGATCTCCGGCCGGTTCCCCAACCTCGGCCCGGAAATCCTGGTGGCGGCGGGCGTTCCGCTGATCGACTCGGTCGGCGGCGAATTGCTGCGCACCGTCAAGGACGGCACGAAGCTGCGCGTGCACGAGGGCGCGGTCTATCTGGGCGAGCGGCAGCTGGCGACCGGGGTCGAGCAGACCCCCGAAAGCGTCGCCGACCAGATGATCGAGGCCAAGGCCGGGATGTCGACCCAGCTGGAAGCCTTCTCCGCCAACACGATCGAGTTCCTCCGCCGCGAGCGGACGCTGATCCTCGACGGCGTCGGCGTGCCGGAGCTGAAGGTCCCGGTGCGCGACCGGCACGTGCTGGTCGTCGCCGCGGGGACCGGGCACGCCGAGGACCTCAAGAAGCTCAAGAAGTACATCGGCGAGCACCGGCCGGTGCTGGTCGGCGTCGACGCCGGTGCGGACACTCTGCGCGCGCAGGGCTACCAGCCCGACGTCATGGTCGGCGACCCGACCGGGATCGGCACCGCGACGCTGCGCAGCGGCGGCGAGGTGGTCGTCCCCGCGCAGCCGGACGGGCACGCGCCGGGCGTCGAGCGGATCCAGGACCTCGGCATCGGCGCGGTCACCTTCCCCGCGACCGGCAACGCCGAGGACCTCGCCCTGCTGCTGGCCGACGCGCACGGCGCGAGCCTCGTCGTCACCGTCGGGTTTCAGGCCACGCTGCGGGAATTCCTCGACCACGGCCGGTCCGGGTCGAACCCGTCCACGTTCCTCACGCGGCTCAAGCTCGGCACCAAGCTGGTCGACGGCAAGGCCGTCGCGACGCTGCACCGCAGCCGGGTGTCGCTCGGCGCGGTCGCCCTGCTCGTCCTCGCCGCCATCGTCGTCGTCGTGGCCGCGCTGCTGGTCTCCGACGTCGGCTCCGTCTACCTCGAGTGGATCCAGCACACCTGGTCCACGTTCGTCGCCTGGGTGAAGGGTCTCTTCACGTGATTTCCCTGCGGTACCACATCGTTTCCATCACCGCGTGCTTCCTGGCGCTGGCCGTCGGCGTGGTGCTGGGCTCGACCGCGCTCAACGGTTCGCTGCTGTCCGGGCTCGCGGACCAGAAGAAAGACCTCGGCACGCAGGTGTCCGACCTGGAGGCGCAGCGCAACGCGCTCAAGGCGCGGCTGTCCGACGCGGACGCGTTCGCCGGGACGATGGGCCCGAAGGTCGTCGCGGGCGCGCTCGACAAGCGCAGCGTCGTCATCGTCACCACGCAGGACGCGCGCCCGGCCGACCGCGACGCGCTCAAGAAGCTCGTGGGCCAGTCCGGCGCCTCGGTGACCGGCGAACTGCAGCTCACCAACGCGTTCACCGACCCGGCGAAGGCCGACCAGTTGCGCGACGTCGTCACGCGGCTGCAGCCGGCCGGTGCGAAGTTCCCGACCGCGGGCGACTCCGGCACGCTCGCCGGCGCGTTGCTCGGTTCGACGCTGCTGCTGGACAAGGCGAGCGCGAAACCGCAGTCGAGCGGCGACGAACTCGCCGCCGCGCTCGGCGGGCTGACCGACGGCGGTTTCGTGAAGCCGAGCCAGGGCGTGCAGCCCGCGCAGCTGGCGATCGTGCTGACCGGCGCTCAGGAAACCGGTGACGGCGCGGGCGATCGCGCCGCGACGATCGCGCGCTTCGCCGCGCAGATGGACCGTTCCGGCGCGGGCACGGTGCTCGCCGGCGACCCGGGTTCGGCTGAGGGCGCCGGTCCGATCGGCGTGGTGCGCGCCGACACTTCGGCGACGTCGATTCTGTCCACTGTGGACAACGCGGATTCGGCGGCGGGCCGGGTCGCGACGATTCTGGCGCTGCAGGAACAGCTCAACGGCGGTTCGGGCCGGTACGGCATCGCGGGCAACGCGCAGGCGATCGCGCCGGGCGTGGCCGCTTCGGGGAACTGAGACTTTCCGCCTCCCGCACAAGAGTCAGCGGCGGCACTGGATTCCCTTCGAGGGTGGGGTAATCCGGTACCGCCGCTGACTTTGTCGCGTCCGCCGCGACCGGGTGGATCTCGGCAAGAGCCGGCGGCGGCACCGGATTCCCTTCGGGGTAGGGAATCCGCGACCGCCCCGCGCCAGCGCACCGTCGGACGCAGCCGCTCGTCGTTCACCCGGTGCTTGTTCGCCCCCACGATGTCGAAC
>NZ_JBSFNS010000184.1:0-11443 GCF_053587275.1 Amycolatopsis sp. NPDC003676 | reverse complement strand
GGTGGTCGCCGACGGCGAAGTGCGTCGCGGACACGCCGGTTTCGCCGGGGAAATCGCGCACGTCCTCACGCGCGGCGCGCCGCGTGGTGGTCCCGTTCAAAGAAGCTCGTGGTTAGCCGTAGCGGTGGAACCACTCTTGGATGCCTGCGCGGCCGTCTGGGATGAAGGGTGGCTCGGGCTCGGGGGCGAAGACCCAGGTGCGGAGGTCTTCTAGCGGGATCCAGCGGCCTTCTGCGATTTCTTCTGGCTGTAGGTGGATGGGGCCGTCCCAGCGGGCTTCGAAGGCGAAGTTGTGGCAGCGGATTTTGCCGTTGTCGTAGATTTTGGTGAAGAGCAGCTTCGGTTCCACTCCGTGGACGCCTAGTTCTTCGGCTAGTTCTCGGCGGGCGCAATCGGCGGGGGTTTCGTTCGCGGCTACTACTCCGCCTGCCCAGCAGTCCCAGGTGTTGGGGAAGACGTCCTTGTCTGGGGTGCGGAGGTGCACGTAGACAGAGCGGCCGTCGCCCGATCGGACGAGGACTACTCCGGCGGCGTGCCAGAGGCCTTCGGCGCGGACTCGGGAGCGGAGGGCCTCGCCTACTGCGTGGCCGGTCTCGTCATAGAGGGCAACGAGTTCGTCACTGCCTGGCATGGGGGCATCGTCGCACGCGTCTAACCCGTAGGGTGGTGGGCATGCGTCGGATCATGGGAACCGAAGTCGAGTACGGCATCGCCGTGCCCGGGGACGCCACGGCGAACCCGGTGCTCACCTCGACTCAGGTGGTGCTGGCCTACGCCGCGGCTGCGGACATCCCGAGGGCGCGCCGGGCGCGCTGGGACTACGAGGTGGAGTCGCCGTTGCGCGACGCGCGCGGGTTCGACCTGACCGGGCCGGGCGGTCCGGGGCACGACCCGGACGTCGAGGACCTCGGCGCGGCGAACGTGATCCTCACCAACGGTGCGCGGCTGTACGTCGACCACGCGCATCCGGAGTACTCGGCGCCGGAGGTCACGAACGCTCGGGACGCGGTCATCTGGGACAAAGCGGGCGAGCGGGTGATGGAGGAGGCCGCGCTGAAGGCGGCCACCGTGCCGGGGCAGCCGCCGTTGCAGCTGTACAAGAACAACGTCGACGGCAAGGGCGCGAGCTACGGCACGCACGAGAACTACCTGATGCAGCGGTCCACGCCGTTCACCGCGGTGATCGGCGGGCTGACGCCGTTCTTCGCGTCGCGGCAGGTGATGTGCGGGTCCGGCCGGGTCGGGATCGGGCAGCAGAGCGAAGAGGCGGGTTTCCAGCTTTCGCAGCGCTCGGACTACATCGAGGTCGAGGTCGGGCTGGAGACCACGCTCAAGCGCGGGATCATCAACACGCGCGACGAGCCGCACGCGGACGCGGACAAGTACCGGCGGCTGCACGTGATCATCGGGGACGCGAACCTGTCGGAGTACTCGACCTATCTGAAGGTCGGGACGACGGCGCTGGTGCTGGACCTGATCGAGGCCGGCGTGCGGTTCGACGACCTGAAGCTGGACGAGCCGGTGCGGGCGGTGCACAAGATCAGCCACGACCCGACGCTGAAGACGAAGGTCGAGCTGGCGAACGGGAAGAAGTTCACCGGGCTGGACCTGCAGTTCGCCTACCACGAGCTGGCTGCGGCGAACCTCGAGCGCACGGGCGCGGACGAGGCGTCGAAGGAAGTGCTGCGGGTGTGGGGCGAGATCCTGGACGCGCTGGCGCGGGATCCGCAGGAGTGCGCGGACCGGCTGGACTGGCCGGCGAAGCTGCGGCTGCTGGAGGGCTACCGGGAGCGGGACCAGCTGGCGTGGGGCGCGCCGCGGCTGCGGCTGGTTGACCTGCAGTATTCGGACGTTCGGCTCGGCAAGGGCCTGTACAACCGGCTGGTCACGCGGGGTTCGATGAAGCGGCTGGTCACCGAGGAGGAGGTGCAGGCGGCGATCACGAATCCGCCGTCGGACACGCGCGCCTACTTCCGGGGCCGGGCGCTGGAGAAGTACGCGTCGTCGATCGCGGCGGCGTCGTGGGATTCGGTGATTTTCGACGTGGGCCGGGAGTCGCTGGTGCGGATCCCGACGCTGGAGCCGTTGCGGGGGACGAAGGCGCACGTCGGGAAGCTGCTGGACGCGGCGGCGACGGCGGAGGAGCTGGTGGAGGCGATCACCGGTTCGGACTAGCGCGATCCCGGCGTTTCGGGCCGCTGGAAGGCCCTTTTCGTCGGTACCGCTGGGTAGGCTAGGGAACATCGGCCAGACCGGGAGGCGAGATGGCGCAGGAGAAGATCGAGAAGCACGGCGGCGGCGATTCCGACGAGGAGTTCGACGACGCCGGCGGGGCGGGCCAGGAACGGCGGGAGAAGCTCGGCGAGGACGTGGACACGATCCTCGACGAGATCGACGACGTGCTGGAGGAGAACGCCGAGGACTTCGTCCGCGCTTACGTGCAGAAGGGCGGCGAGTAGCCGTCCGCCCGTCGCGGCCGTCCCGGATGCGGGGCGGTGCGGCGGGCGCGCTGGGCCGGAGGTTTCGCGCGGCGGCGCCGGGGGCAGGTTTGCCGGTGGCGTTGCCGGGCACGGGATAGATGGGAACCGAGAGCACGTATGGACAACACCTCCTCTGGGGCGGGTTTTTCCGGGCCCGGACTGCCGTCGGCCTACTTTTCGCCGGCGACGTCGTCGTTCGCGGATTTCGTGCGCGCGACCGCGCCGGAGCTGCTGCCCGCGCGGCGGGTGCCCGCGGGCGCGGGCGAGCTGGACGCGCCGCACGGCACCACGATCGTCGCGGTCGCGTTCGCCGGCGGGGTGCTGATCGCCGGTGACCGGCGGGCGACGTCGGGGAATCTGATCGCGAGCCGGGACATCGAGAAGGTGCACGTCACGGACGAGTACTCGGCGGTGGGCATCGCGGGGACCGCGGGGCTGGCCGTGGAGATGGTCCGGCTGTACGCGGTGGAGCTGGCGCACTACGAGAAGATCGAGGGCGTTTCGCTGTCGCTGGACGGCAAGACGAACAAGCTGGCCGGGATGGTGAAGGCGAACCTGGAGATGGCGATGGCGGGCCTCGCGGTCGTGCCGTTGTTCGTCGGGTACGACCTGGAGGCCGAGGACGCGAAGCACGCGGGCCGGATCGTGTCGTACGACGCGGCGGGCGGGCGGTACGAGGAGTACGCCGGGTACGCGAGCGTCGGTTCGGGTTCGCTGTTCGCGAAGTCGTCGCTGAAAAAGCTGTACGACCCGGATGCGGATGCCGACGCGGCAGTGCGGACGGCGCTGGAAGCGTTGTACGACGCGGCGGACGACGACACCGCGAGCGGCGGGCCGGATCTGGTGCGGCGGATTTTCCCGAACGTCATCACCATCACCGCGGAGGACGGCGCGGTGGTGCTGCCCGCGGAGCGGACGGGTGCGGTGGCCGAGGCGGTGGTGGCCGGGCGCGCGGAGCGCAATCACCACCGGCCGGTCTGAGGCCGCCGATGTCCGCTGAATCAATGACTGCCGAGTTTTCGGAGAACGTGGAGCCGACACCGTGACGATGCCGTTGTATGCCTCTCCCGAGCAGTTGATGCGGGAGCGTTCCGAGCTGGCGCGCAAGGGGATCGCGCGGGGCCGGAGCGTGGTGGTGCTGAAGTATTCCGGCGGGGTGCTGTTCGTCGCGGAGAACACTTCGGCGACTTTGCACAAGGTGGCGGAGATCTATGACCGGATCGGGTTCGCCGCGGTGGGCCGGTTCTCGGAGTTCGAGAATCTGCGGGTGGCGGGGATCCGGCACGCGGATCTGAAGGGCTACCAGTACGACCGGCGGGATGTGAGCGCGCGGGCGCTGGCGAACGCTTATGCGGCGACGCTGGGCAGCATTTTCACCGAGCAGCTGAAGCCGTTCGAGGTGGAGGTGTGCCTGGCGGAGGTCGGGGCGACCGCGGCCGAGGACCAGTTGTACCGGTTGACGTTCGACGGCGGGATTTTCGACGAGTCGCCGTTCGTGGTGATGGGCGGCCAGACGGACACGATCAGCGCGAAGCTGAAGGACGTGGTGGATCCGGAGCACGATCTGCGGACGGCCCTGGCGTCGGCGATCGAGGGGTTGCGGGCGACCGCGGCGTCGAACGGCAACGGTCCGGCGCCCGAGGCGGAGATCAAGCTCGAGGTCGCGGTGCTGGACCGGGCGAAGCCGCGGCGGGCGTTCCGGCGGTTGTCGGGGGCGGCGCTGGAGGCGTTGCTGCCGGCGAAGGAGGAGCCCGCCGAGAAGCCGGACGACTCCGGCGAGGGCGAGTCCGGCAAGGGTTCGGAGAAGGACTCGGGCGAGAAGGAATGACGTGACGCACTGTGGGCCGTCGGCGAATGTCGGCGGCTCACAGTCGTTTTTCGACAATACTGGCGTGGTGACGTGTGCGCTGGTGACTCCGTGGTGGCGTCGTCGTGCCGCCGGGGACAGTTCCGCTGAGGGCGGCGTGATCCCGACGGCGATTCTCGACTGGCGTGATCCGCTCGTGCAGTCCCTGGTGCGGCAGACCGCGTCGGAGGGCCGGCTTGCCGGATTGCGGGCCGCGCACCGGATGGTCGCCGAGTCGGTGCGGCCGGTGTACGCGGTGCAGGAGCGGCAGCCGATCTCGCGGACACTGGTGCGCGGGCGGGGTTCGTGCAGTCAGCGGCTGGCGATTCTCGAAGGAGTCGCGCGGGCGCAAGGGATTCCGACGCGGGTGCGCGGTCTCGTCGTGGACGGCCGGTTCTGGTATCCGCGGTTCCCTGAGCTGAAGTTCCTGGTGCCGTCGCGGGTCGTGGTGGCGTGGCCGGAGTTCCGGATCGCGGACGCCTGGGTTCCGGTGGGGGAGTTGTTCGGTCCGTTGATCGAGCTGGCGGCGAATCCGGGATTCTCCAATGACAGCGGGGAAACGCTCTTCGACGCCGTGTCCCGCACCGCGATCGACTGGGACGGGGTCGCCTGCGACGTCGGCGGAGCATGCGACCTGTCCGCGACCGTCCTGGTCGATCTCGGGCGCTTCGATTCGCGCGACGATTTGTTCCGGGAGCACGGGCAAACGCTGTCCGGGCCGTTGACGACGCTCGTCGACCCGGTGCTCAGCCGGTGGGCACCGAGTCAGAGAGCGTCCAGCCGCTGACGCAGATGCGCGCGCTCCGGCTCGGTTCCCGCGCTCTCCAACGCTTCCCGGTACGCCGCCGCTGCCTCGTCGTCACGGCCGAGGCGGTGCAGCAGGTCGCCGCGAGCTGCCGCGTACGGGTGGTAGCCCTGTAATCGAGGCTCATCGGCCAAGCCGTCGAGGAGTTTCAGCCCGGCTTCGGGTCCGTCGCGCATCGCCACCGCGGCCGCGCGGTTGAGTGCGACGACCGGCGTCGGGGCGAGCGTCAGCAGGATGTCGTACAGCGCGACGATCTGCGGCCAATCGGTGCTCGCGACATCCGGTGCTTCGGCGTGGAGCGCGGCGATCGCCGACTGCACTCCGTACGGCCCGGGCGGCCCTCCCGTGAGCGCGACCGGCACCAGCGCACAGCCCTCGTCGATCAGCGCCGCGTCCCAGGACGTGCGGTCCTGGTCTTCCAGCAAGACGAACTCGCCGTCCGGCCCGGTGCGGGCAGCGCGGCGGGCGTGGACCAGCAGCAGAAGGGCAACCAGTCCGGTGATTTCGCGTTCGCCGGGCAGCAGCCGGTGCAGGATCCGCGCCAGCCGGATGGCTTCCTCGGCCAGGTCCGGACGCTGGATGTCCGGGCCGGAACTGGCCGCGTAGCCCTCGGTGAACAACGAATACAGCACCTGCAGCACTCCCGGAAGCCGGGAGCGCAGCTCGTCGCCGGACGGGACGCGGAACGGGATGCGGTGGTCGCGGATCCGGTTCTTGGCCCGCACGATCCGCTTCGCCATCGTCGCGGTCGGCACCAGAAACGCCCGCGCCACCTCCGGCGTCGTGAGCCCGGCCAGACAGCGCAGCGTGAGCGCGAGCCGGTCCTCGGCGGCCAGCGCGGGGTGCGCGCAGGTGAAGAACAGCTGGAGCCGGTCGTCGGGAAGGTCGCCGTCGGCTCCGGGCAGCGGGGGAGGGTCGCTGCGGTCGGATTCCGCCTGCAGGACAGCGAGTTTCGCCGCGTACGCCTGGTCCCGGCGGAGCCGGTCGACGGCCTTGCGGCGCGCGGTCGTCATCAGCCACGCGCCGGGTTTCGGCGGGACGCCGTCCACGGGCCAGCGGACCAGCGCGGCCTCCACGGCTTCGGCGGCCACCTCCTCGGCGAGGTCGAGATCGCCGAAGCGGCGGACGAGCGCGCCGAGCAGGCGGCCGTGCTCCTCGCGGAACACGGCCGCCACGGACGCTCGCGCGTCAGGCATCGAAATCGGCGATCGGGCGCACCACGACCGAACCGTCGCGGGAACCGGGGCAGCGGGCCGCCCAGTCGAGCGCCGCGTCGAGGTCCGGCACGTCCAGCACGTAAAACCCGCCCAGCAGCTCGCGGGTTTCGGCGAACGGCCCGTCGGTGGTGATCGAACGCTCGCCGTCCGCGCCGACCTGAACCTTGGCCGCGGTCACGAGGTCGGCGAGCGACTCCCCGCTGACGAACACCCCCGCGTCCCGGACTTCCTTGTCGTAGGCCATCCAGTCGGCGGGCTCGCAGCCGGGCGCCCCGCCCTGCTCGGTGGCCGCGGAAGCGTGGATCAGCAGCAGGTACTTCATGGTCGGGCTCCTTCGTCGGTCAGCGCGGCCGTGGTGCCGCACTGACCTCACCACGAACGGCGCCCGCCCGGATGGACAGGGCCCGGAAGATATTTTTCCGGACAGTCCGCTCAGGAGGCGGCAGGAGCGACGCGGAAGTTCTGATCGGCGAAGGCGAGCATGTACGGAAGCGTCGCGCGCGCGGTGTGCCAGGTGTGGTTGAACCCGCGTTCGGCGTGCACCACGACCTCCTGGCCGCGCCGCTGCAGCGACCCGGCGATGCGGTGCGCGGTCGCGACGTCGGTCGGCGCGCCGGTGCCGACAGTGAGCATCACGGCGAGCTTCTGCGGGAACGGCATCGTCGGGATGTAGCGGCGCGGGGTGTTCGCCGCGATCGCGGCCTGGTTGCCGCCCAGGACGCCGACGGAGTCGTTCAGGTCGTCGTAGGGCAGGGAGATCAGCAGCGTGCTGAATTCGTCGAGGTGGTGCAGGCCGATGTTCAGCGCGCCGAAGCCGCCGCCGGACATGCCGCCGAGCGCGCGGTGGCCGCGGTCGGGGACCGTGCGGTAATGCTGGTCGACCGAAGGCACGATGCTGCTGGCGAGGTACGTCTCCAGCTGCGGCCCGCCCGGGACGTTCAGGCATTCCCAGTCGGTGCTCGGCCGGTTGGCGGTGAGGTCGACGCTCACGATGATCATCGGCTGGATCACGTGCGCGTCCTCCAGGCTCTGCAGCGTCTGCGGCGCGGAGCCGGACGTGAGCCAGTCGCGCGGGCCGCCGTAGGGGTAGCCGTGGATGAGGTAGACGACCGGGTAGCGCTTGGCCGCGTTCGCCGGGTCGTGGTAGCCGGCCGGGAGGATCACGTAGTTCTCGCCGTTCGCGACGCCGTGCGCCGGGTCGGGCACGTTCAGCACCTCGGTGCTGCCGTTGGCGTTGGACGGAGCCGCCGGGCGGGCGGCGGTGGGGGAGCTGCCGCTGTTCCCGCCGGTGGAGCTGCTCGCGGTGCTGGGGTCCGAGTCCTCGGCCGGATCGTCGCTGGTGCTGCGCAGCAGGGTGCCCGCGACGTTCATCGCGCCGGAGCCGCGCTGCAGCAGCCTGCCGAGGTCGCTGGGCGTGCGGACGTAGCCGACGTAGCTGTTCACGGCGGTGACCGCGGCGAGCAGGAACAGCGCGATCGCGCCGCTGATGCCCCAGCGGCGCGCGCGGCGGCGGTGCGCGAGCGCGATGGTGACGGCGAGGACCGCGGCGGCGGCCCCGGCGAACGCGAGCCACACCAACGGGGATTCGAGCGGCCCGAGGTCCCTCGCCTGGGAGGTGACCGACGGGGGCAGGACCGGGTCGACAGCCTGCGGGAGCAGCCGCGTCATCCGCGGCCCGCCGCGGACGGGCAGCTCGGACCGCGGGTGGAAAAACGCACTGAGTAGACCCCTGCCGTGAACTGGTGCGGACACGACTGTCCGCACCTCGAAGATCACGCTAGGGACGGCTCGCTGTGGATTCGTTGAGAGAAGGTAAAGAAATAGTCAAGAGCTGGTGCGCGGACGGCGAGCGGACGGTAATCGCGCAGGTCAGAGCCGGGAGCGCCGGGCGCACAGTGGTGAAGAACTCGGTGCCCGCCCGACCGCGTCCGGAGGGACCTTAGGGCAAAACGCGGCCGTCCGTCACGCGCAGGACGTCAGGAAGCGCTGTCCGGGTTGCGGTAGACGGTCAGCGCGCTCGGCCGCGACCGGAACCGGAACTCCCGCCCGAGCGGCCCGACCTCGCCGTCCGTGGCGACCCGGCGGTTCCCGTCGAGCAGCCGGACGTGCAGCTCCGGCAGGTCCCGCTGCCGGTAGACGTGGCTCGCGTGCAGGCTGTTGGTGAGGCTCGCGAGCACGAACCGCAGCCGCGACCAGCGCACGTCCGCCCGCACGTACCGGACGTCGAGCAGGCCGGTGTCGAGCGCCGGGCGCCGCGACGGCGCGAACCCCTTCGGCGCGTACGTGCCGTTGCCGACGAAGATCAGCCACACCTGCGTCGGCTTCCCGTTCAGCTGCACCCGCAGCGGCTTCGCGTGCCGCATGACGCGCACCAGCGCGATCGCCGCGGACGGCCACTTCGGGAACCGGGACTGCAGCTTCTCCCGCAGCCGCACCATTTCCGGGTACCCGCCGAGGCTGGCGGTGTTGACGAACCAGCGGTGCTCGGGCTCGCCGGTCCCGTCGATCTCGACCTCGGCCAGATCGATGCCGACCGCGTGCCCGCCCTCGGTCGCCTCGTCCGCGTCCGGCATCGAGCGGACCCCGATGTCGCGGGCGAAGTGGTTGAGCGTCCCAGCCGGGATCAGCGCCAGCGGCAGCCCGCGTTCGGCCGCGACCGACGCCACCGCCGCGACCGTGCCGTCCCCGCCCGCCACGCCGAGCGCGCGGACCGAACCGTGCGCTTCGATCTCGGCGGCGAGCTGCTCGCGCAGATCCCGAGACGGGTCCGGGTAAATCAGCGACGCCTTCGGCCAGGCGTAGCGGACGTCCTCGGTCGGGTCCTGGCCGTTGACGCCCGAATGCGGGTTCACCAGCGCCAGCATGTCCTCGCCGTCGCGCATCTCCGGCGCTTGCGCCGAATGGGCGGTGCGGGCGCGCGCGTCCGGGTGCAGCGGCCACCAGTGCCGGGTCAGCACCGCGACCCCGGTCCCGATCGCCAGCCCCGCCGCGACGTCGCTCGGCCAGTGCACCCCGGTGTGGACCCGCGAGTACGCGACCGCCCCGGCGAGCGGGAACAGCGCGAGCCCGGCACGCGGCGACTCCATCGCCACCGCGGTCGCGAACGCGGCCGCCGAAGCCGAATGCCCGGACGGGAACGACGACGACGTCGGCCGTTTCCGCAGCTGACGGTGCCCGGGAACCTCTTCCTCGGCCGGACGCCGCCGCGGGAACAACGGCTTCGCGACCAGATTCGCCGCGGCGCTCGCCCCCGCGATGGCGGCGATCCCGCGCAGCGCGCCGCGGCGCGCCGGGCCCTTCCGCACCGCCAGCACGGCCGCCACGCCCCACCAGAGCCGCGATTTGTCCGCACTTCGGGACAACGCGGTCACCACGTCGTCGGCTCGCGTGCGCGGCAGTGCCGCACTGCGCCGCATCAGCGCCCGATCCCGCCGCCCCACCTGCCGGAATGCCCGGCCGACCTGCTGGAACACTCTCGTCCACCTCCGCTGGCCGCGCCGGGCCCGCCACCGGCCCCGGCGACCGGTTTCCGCCGCATTGTCACCACTTGCAACGTACCGACCGCGTGTCGCCGCCCGAACGGCGCACCTTCCGCGGGGGTCCAGCGCCTACTCTGGTGGGATGCAGCGGCGGATCTTTGGCATCGAGACCGAGTTCGGGGTCACGTGCACCTTTCACGGCCAGCGCAGGCTCTCGCCCGACGAGGTCGCGCGCTATCTCTTCCGGCGGGTCGTCTCGTGGGGACGCTCGTCCAACGTGTTCCTGTCCAACGGCTCCAGGCTCTACCTCGACGTGGGCTCGCACCCTGAATACGCGACAGCCGAGTGCGACGACCTGACCCAGCTCGTCACGCACGACAAAGCAGGCGAGCGGATCCTCGAGGACCTCCTCGTGGACGCCGAGCGCAGGCTCGCCGACGAGGGCATCGGCGGCGACATCTTCCTGTTCAAGAACAACACCGACTCCGCGGGCAACTCCTACGGCTGCCACGAGAACTACCTGGTCACCCGGGCAGGCGAATTCTCCCGGATCGCCGACGTCCTGCTGCCCTTCCTCGTCACCCGCCAGCTCATCTGCGGCGCGGGCAAGGTCCTGCAGACCCCGCGCGGCGCCGTGTACTGCCTCTCCCAGCGCGCCGAGCACATCTGGGAAGGCGTCTCCAGCGCCACCACCCGGTCCCGGCCGATCATCAACACCCGCGACGAACCCCACGCCGACGCCGAGCGCTACCGGCGCCTGCACGTCATCGTCGGCGACTCCAACATGGCCGAGCCGACGACGATGCTGAAGGTCGGGTCGGCGCACCTCGTGCTCGAGATGATCGAGGCGGGGGTGCAGTTCCGGGACTTCACGCTGGACAACCCGATTCGGGCTATTCGGGAGATCAGTCACGATCTGACCGGGCGGCGGCAGGTTCGGTTGGCTGGCGGGCGGGAGGCGTCCGCGTTGGATATTCAGCGGGAGTATCACGCTCGGGCTGTGCAGCATTTGAAGGAGAACGGGTCTACGCCTGCGAATGAGCGGGTTGTGGAGTTGTGGGGGCGGGCGCTGGAGGCTGTTGAGGAGCAGGACTTCAGCAAGATCGATACCGAGATCGACTGGGCTATCAAGCATCGGTTGGTGGAGCGGTATCGGGCTAAGCATGATCTCGATCTGTCCAGTCCGCGGGTTGCGCAGTTGGATCTCGCGTATCACGACATTCGGCGTGGGCGGGGGATTTTTGACCTGCTGCAGCGGAAGGGGCTCGTGCGGCGGGTTACTGATGACGGGGAGATTGAGGCTGCGAAGGATACGCCGCCGCAGACTACTCGGGCTAAGTTGCGCGGGGACTTTATTGCGGCGGCGCAGGCTGCTGGGCGGGACTTTACGGTCGACTGGGTGCATTTGAAGTTGAATGATCAGGCGCAAAGGACTGTGTTGTGCAAGGACCCGTTCAGGTCTGTTGATGAGCGGGTTGAGCGGTTGATTGGGTCGCTTTAGTTGTTGCTGGGTTGGGTGACTAGGTCGCCAAGCTGTGTTTTTTTGGCGCCGACTTCGTCGTCGCGTGCGGGATCGCTTTTATGCCGGCGTTTGGGGGCTGCCCGGCGTGACGGGC
>NZ_JBSFNS010000183.1:0-11507 GCF_053587275.1 Amycolatopsis sp. NPDC003676 | reverse complement strand
GGCGAACCGAAGTTGCCGAGGGTCTTGCGGACGGCGAAGGCACCGGTCGACTGGAAGATCGGAAGCTGGTGGCCCAGCGCCCAGATCTCCTTGTCCGCGGCGTTGAGGTCCGCGGCCCGCTTGGTGTCGTCCAGTTCCTGCGCGGCGGCGTCGATCAGCTGGTTCACCTTGTCGCTGCCGATGTGCCCGTAGTTCTGGTTGACGTTCTTCGGGTCGTAGTAGTAGATGCCCTTGCTGCCGCCGATCGGGAACGAGTTCGAGATCCAGCGGAACAGCGTGAGGTCGAAGTTGCCGACGTTGACGTAGTTCTTGAAGAACTCGGCGGTCGGGACCGCGACGATGTCGATGCCCACGCCGATCGCCTTCAGCTGCGACTGCAGGATCTGGCCGGTCTGCTGGCTGATCGGGGTGCCGGTCGGGATGACCAGGCGCAGCTTCAGCTGCTTGCCGTCCTTGGCGCGCAGGTCGCCGGACTGCTTCCAGCCCAGCTTGTCCAGCTCCGCCTTGGCCGCGTTCTGGTCGAACTTGTACGGGCCGCTGTTGTCCTCGTAGGTCTTCGAGCCCTTGAGGAACCAGTGGTTGCCCAGCGGCGTGGTGTCCTTCTGCATCTGGCCGAGGATCGACTTCGCGATGCTGACGGTGTCGACGCCGCGCAGCACGGCCACCCGCAGGTCCTTGTCCGCGAGGATCGAGGACGAAGCGCCGTTGAGCGTCATGTGCGTGTAGTCGGGGTAGGTCGACTGGCGCACGACCGCGTTCGGGTCCGACTGGGCCCGCTTGAACGCGTTGATGTCGTTGTTCAGGTTGTAGAAGTCGATCTGCCCGTTCGCGAACGCGTCGGCCAGCGCGGGACGGTCCACGACCTTGAAGGTCACGGTGTCCAGCTTCGGCTTGTCGCCCCACCAGTTCGGGTCGCGCTCGAACACCGCGGTCTTGGCGGTGTTGTCCACGTTCTTGATCTTGAACGGACCCGCGGTGATCAGCGCCTTCTGCGCCCACGCCTTGTTGAAGGTGTTCGGGTCGGAGTTCAGTTCCTTCGGGTAGAAGGGCGAGAACAGCGCCTTCCACTCGGCGAACTTCTTGCCGAAGGTCACCTTGACGTCGAGATCGTCAGTGCCCTTCTCGACCTTGGCGATGTCCTCGTAACCGGTGGTGCCGGAGACCTGGTAGGCCGGGTCCTTGCCGTTGAGCACCTTGGCCTGGGCGGCGAAGTCCTCCCACGAGAACTGGCGGCCGTTGCTCCACTTGGCCTTCGGGTTGATCTTGTACTCGACGACCTGCGGGTCCTGGCTGACCAGTTCGGCCGAGGTCAGGTAGTTCTTGTTCACCGAGACCGACGCGTCGGCGTTCTGGGTGAAGATGTACGGCATGATCGCGCCGTCCATGTTGGCGCCGTCCAGCACCGTGCCGTCGACCTGGTTGTAGTTCCAGTTGTCCGGCATCGAGTCGATCGGCCACTTGAAGTCGCCGCCGTCCTTCAGCTTGTCCAGCGGCTGCTCGTTGATGTCCGCGGTCTTGACGCCCGTCGTGCCGGCGTCCTGCAAACCCTTGTCGCCGCCGCCGCCGCTGCCTCCGCCGCAAGCGGCGAGCAGAAGCCCCAGAGCGGCAACGGGGGCCACGAGTGCGGCCATTCTCCGTCGCATGTGTTTACCTTCCTTCTTCTGGTGTGCCAACGGATTGTGGCTACACAACTTCGCGGGTTTTGGCGTAGTGGCACGCGACGTCGTGATCCTGCGCGCGGGATTCGCGCGGAGGTTCGACGTCGACGCACTTCTTCTTGTCCTCTTCGGACAGTTGGGAGAAGACGAAACACCGGGTGCGGAAGCGGCAGCCCGACGGCGGATTCGCCGGGCTGGGCAGGTCGCCGGTGAGGATGATCCGGCCGCGCTCGCGCTCCTTGGCCGGATCGGGAATCGGGATCGCGGACAGCAGCGCCTGCGTGTAGGGATGCTGCGGCGCCTCGAAAACCGTGCGGACGTCGCCGATCTCCACGATCTTGCCGAGATACATCACCGCCACCCGGTCCGCGATGTGCCGGACCACCGAGAGGTCGTGCGCCACGAACAGGTACGACAGGCCCAGCTTGGCCTTCAGCTCGTCCAGCAGGTTGATCACGCCCGCCTGGATCGACACGTCGAGCGCGGACACCGGCTCGTCGAGCACGATCAGCTTCGGCTCCAGCGCGAGCGCCCGGGCGATGCCGATGCGCTGGCGCTGCCCGCCGGAGAACTCCGCCGGATACCGGTCGGCGTGCTCCGGGCGCAGGCCGACCAGCCCGAGCAGTTCCGGCACGCGCTTGGCGATGCGCTCCTTCGAGAACCCGTGCGTGACCATCGGCTCGGCGATGATGTCGCCGATCGGCAGCCGGGGGTCGAGCGCGGCCATCGGGTCCTGGAAGACCACCTGCAGGTCGCGGCGGATCGACTTGCGGTCCTTGCCCGCGAGCTTCGCGACGTCCTTGCCGAGCACCGCGACCGAACCGTGCGCCGGGGCGGCCAGTTCGAGGATCTCCATCAGCGTGGTCGACTTGCCGCAGCCGGATTCCCCGACCAGGCCCAGGGTTTCGCCCTCGACGATGTCGAAGGTGATCCCGTCGACCGCGCGCACCGTGCCGATCTTGCGCTTGAAAACGGTGCCCTTGCTGACCGGGTAGTGCTTCTGCAGGTCCTGCACGTCGAGCACGGTCGAGCGCTGGGCGCGCGGCACCGAAGCGACCGCGGCCTCCTCGATCACCTCGGCGCCGTAGACCTCGGCGGCGTCCGCTTCCGGACGGGCGAGTTCCTCGGTGCGGATGCAGGCGGACCGGTGCGTCGTGTCGACCGGCGCGTTCGGGTTGCCCGGCGTGATCGTGAACAGCTCCGGTTCCGCGGTGCGGCAGGCGTCGATCGCCAGCGGGCAGCGCGGCGCGAACGGGCAGCCTTGGGGCAGGTTCACCAGCGACGGCGGCTGGCCCTCGATCGGCACCAGCGGCTGCTTCTCCCGCGCGTCCACGCGGGGGATCGAACCGAGCAGGCCCAGCGTGTACGGCATCCGCGGCTGGGCGTAGATCGTGTCGACCGGCCCCTGCTCGACCGCGCGCCCGGCGTACATCACCATCAGCCGGTCGGCGAACCCGGCGACCACGCCGAGGTCGTGCGTGATGATCACGATGCCGGCGCCGGTGACCTCCTGCGCGGTCTTCAGCACCTCCAGCACCTGCGCCTGCACCGTCACGTCGAGCGCGGTGGTCGGCTCGTCGGCGATGATCAGGTCCGGGTCGTTGGCGATCGCGATGGCGATCACCGCGCGCTGGCGCATGCCGCCGGAGAACTCGTGCGGGAACGCCTTCGCCCGCGCCGCCGCGTTCGGGATGCCGACCAGGTCGAGCAGTTCGACCGCGCGGTTGTTCGCCTGCTGCTTGGTGACCGTGCCCTTGCCGTGCACCAGCAGCGCTTCGGCGATCTGCGCCCCGACGGTGTACACCGGGGTCAGCGCGGACAGCGGGTCCTGGAAGACCATCGAGATCTTCTTGCCGCGGATCTTCGACAGTTCGGCGTCGGACTTGCCGATCAATTCGCTGTCCTGGAACCGGATCGAGCCCGACACCCGCGCCTGCGGCGGCAGCAGCCCCATCACCGCCAGCGACGACACCGACTTGCCCGAACCGGACTCGCCGACGATGCCGAGCACCTCGCCCGCGGCGACCTGATAGTTCAGCCCGCGCACGGCGTGCACGCGGCCGGACTCGGACGGGAAGGACACTTCGAGGTCGGAAACCTCGAGCACGGTGCCGGTGGGCTTGCCCGTTTCCGCGCTCAGCTCGAGTGCGGCGCTCATGCTTCTGCTCCAACGGTCTTCGTCGACGCGGTCGACTTGGTCTTTTCTTCGATCCGCTTGCGTTCCTTGCGCCGCGACCGGCTGGACGACGGGTCGAGCGCGTCGCGCAGGCCGTCGCCGACGAAGTTCACCGCGAGCACGGTGAACACCAGGAAGCCGGCCGGGATGTAGAACAGCCACGGGAACGTGCGGACCGCGTCGGAGCCCGCCGAGATCAGCGTGCCCAGCGAAACGTCCGGCGCCTGCACGCCGAAGCCGAAGAACGACAGCGACGTCTCCATGATGATCGCGACGCCGACGTTGATCGTCGCGTCGATGATCAGCAGCGACGCCATGTTCGGCACGATGTGCTTGAAGATGATCCGCCACGGGGACTGGCCCATGAACTTGGCGGCTTTCACGAACTCGCGTTCGCGCAGCGTCAGCGTCATGCCGCGGACGATGCGGGCGGTGATCATCCACTGGAACAGCGCGATCAGGCCGACCAGGATCAGCCAGGTCTTGCCGCGGAAAGCCGGCGACAGGATCGAGATGATCAGGAACGGCGGCAGGATCAGCAGCAGGTCGACGACCCACATCGACACCCGGTCGGTCCAGCCGCCGAAGTACCCGGCCGCGGAGCCGACGATCGAGGCCACGCCGGTGGAGAACAGCGCGGCCAGCAGGCCGATGGTGAGCGACTTCTGCAGCCCGCGCATGGTCTGCGCGAACATGTCGCCGCCGATCTGGTTGGTGCCGAACCAGTGCGTGCCGTCCGGCGGCATCAGCGTCGAGGCCGGGTCGAGTTCGTCGTAGCCCCACGGCGAATACCAGCTGTAGGTGAACGCCAGGACGTAGAACAGGAGGATCACGACCAGCCCGGCGACGGCCAGTTTGTTGCGGAAGAACCGGCGGGAGACGAGCTTGCCGCGGCTGGAGGACTTCCCGCCCTGCTGCTCGGTTGCCGTTTCGGTGGCGGCGACGGCCGAGTCGGCGAGGTCGGCCTCGTTCAATGGGGCGGCCATCAGATCCTCACCCTCGGGTCGAGCGCGGCGTAGAGCACGTCCGCGAGCCAGCCGGCGAGCAGCACGCAGATCGCGATGAACAGGGTCACGGTGGTGACGATGTTGGTGTCCTGCTTCTGAATGCCGGTCACCAGCCAGTCGCCCATGCCGTACCAGCCGAAGATCTTCTCGGTGAAGACGCCGCCGGTGATGAGCAGGCCGAAACCGAACGCGAACAGCGTCGCCATCGGGATCAGCGCGGTGCGCAGGCCGTGCTTGAACAGCGCGCGCCTGCGGGTGAGGCCCTTGGCCTGCGCGGTGCGCAGGAAGTCCGAGCCGAGCACGTCGAGCATCGCCGACCGCTGATAGCGGCTGTAGTAGGCGACCTGGGTCAGCACGATCGCCAGGGTCGGCACGATGATGTGCTGCAGCCGGTCGAGCAGGACGTCGCCGAAACCGCCGTCGATCGCGCCGCCTTCGCCCTGCACGATGAAGAACTGGTACCCGTCGAGCAGGTTGTCGTTGACCGACTGCGCGCCCGCCTTGAGGATCGTGGCGATCACGAAGACCGGCGTCGACAGCACCACGAAGGAGAACGTGGTGGCGAGGTAGTCGCTGATCTTGTACTGCCGGATCGCGCTGACCACGCCGACCAGCACGCCGATGATGATGCCGATCGTGATGCCGAGCAGGAACAGCCGCAGGCTCACGCCCGCGCGGCGGAACAGCTCGTCGGTGATCGCCTGATCGGCGACAGTGCGGCCGAAGTCGCCCTGGATGACGCCGCCCAGCCACGTGAAGAACCGGTGCGGGATCGCCTGGTCCAGGTGCAGCTCGGCGGCCTTCGCGTCGATGGTCGCCTGCGGGGCGGGCGGGTTGCGCAGTTTGAGCGCGTCCAGCGGGCTGAAGGACAGAGACGCCAAGGAGAACGCCGCGAAAGTCGCGACGAGGCACAGGGCGATGTAGTTGACGAGTCTGCGGAGGAGGAACCCGATCACAGTTGCCTCGCTTCACCGGGGCCGGAGGATCCGCTCCGAGCCGCCGGGCTTCCCTGGCTCGCTCGCGATTGAGTTTTCGTCGAAAACACTGGGCGGTGCTGCCTTCCAATACTGACGCTCGTTGTGGGCGCAGCCTAATCGCGATCACCCGTTGCGATCTTCGTTTTCAGGCAACCAAACAATCACGATTTCCGTGTTCGGGCGGAGAACAACCGACTTTAGCCTCTTGTCGGGGTCCCGGTGTCGCGGTGGGTGCGCGACTGTGCACCGGCGATGAGTATTCCGGAACGGTTCCGGGGGTTCCGGGTGAACGGTTGTGAACGGGAAACGGACACCCGCGGAACGTCCGCTGCTCGGCGGCGCCGCCGGGAGGCGCTTTCCTCCGCCGGAACCGGGCCCGTGCATTCCGGTTGTGCGGCAGCGTAATTCGCATCGGGATCCCGCGTCTCCGGGTTTTCCGGACCGGCCGGTGTCCACTGTGGCCGGCCGAAGGAAGGATTTCGCGGAATTGCCAGGCGGACGCCGGTCGCGTTGTTGTCGGTAAACGCGAAAAAACCCCGCCGCCGCGTAGTGCGGGGCGGGGTTTCTCGCGGGAACCGGAGAAGCTCAGTCCAGGTAGTCGCGCAGCACCTGCGAGCGCGACGGGTGGCGCAGCTTCGACATCGTCTTCGACTCGATCTGCCGGATCCGCTCGCGCGTGACCCCGTAGACCTGGCCGATCTCGTCGAGGGTGCGCGGCTGGCCGTCGGTGAGGCCGAAGCGCAGCCGGACCACGCCCGCCTCGCGCTCGGACAGCGTCTGCAGCACCGACTGGAGCTGGTCCTGCAGCAGCGTGAACGACACCGCGTCCACCGCGACGACCGCTTCGGAGTCTTCGATGAAGTCGCCGAGCTGCGAATCGCCCTCGTCGCCGATGGTCTGGTCCAGGGAGATCGGCTCGCGCGCGTACTGCTGGATCTCCAGGACCTTCTCCGGCGAGATGTCCATCTCCTTGGCGAGCTCCTCGGGCGTCGGCTCGCGGCCGAGGTCCTGCAGGAGTTCGCGCTGTATGCGGCCGAGCTTGTTGATGACCTCCACCATGTGCACCGGGATGCGGATGGTGCGGGCCTGGTCGGCCATGGCGCGGGTGATCGCCTGGCGGATCCACCACGTGGCGTACGTGGAGAACTTGTAGCCCTTGGTGTAGTCGAACTTCTCCACCGCGCGGATCAGGCCGAGGTTGCCCTCCTGGATCAGGTCCAGGAACGCCATGCCGCGGCCGGTGTAGCGCTTGGCCAGCGACACCACGAGCCGGAGGTTCGCCTCCAGCAGGTGGTTCTTGGCCCGCTCGCCGTCGCGCACGATCCACTTGAGGTCGCGGCGCATCTGGGTGACGAGCTTCTCGCCCTCCTCCTCGGCGGTGCGCACGCGCTCGGCGGCGTAGAGCCCCGCCTCGATCCGCTTGGCGAGCTCCACCTCCTCCTCGGCGTTCAGCAGCGCGACCTTGCCGATCTGCTTGAGGTAGGCGCGGACGGAGTCGGCCGACGCGGTGAGCTCGGCGTCCTTGCGCGCCTGGCGCAGCGCCTCGGACTCTTCCTCGTCCCACACGAAGTCCGGGTTGTCCGAGGACTTGCCGCCCTTGTCCGCCGCCGCGGCGCGACGGCGCGCGGCGGTGGACGTGGCCGCGCCCGCGGGCCCTTCGGTCGTTTCGGCCTCGTCCGCGTCGTCGGAATCGTCGTCATCGTCGTCGGTCTCGTCGTTGACCGTTTCGTCGACGACGTCGACCTCGACCTCTTCGAGATCGGACAGGTCCGGGCTGTCGAGTTCGGCCTCGTCGAGGTCGACCGGGCCGTCGGGATCGCCGTCGTCGGTCTTCGCGCCCTTCGCGGCGGCCTTCTTCGCCGGAGCCTTCTTGGCCGGAGTCTTCTTCGCGCCTGCCGACTTCGCGGCGGTCTTGCGCGCCGGGGACTTCTCCGCTCCGGTGGCCGCCTCGTCGGCCGGCTCGCCGGCTTCGGTCGCTGTCTTCGTCCCGCCTCGGGTTGCGGTTCTTGCGGCTGCCACTTACGCCCTTTCGCAGCGGTCGATCATGACGAGCCGAGATGTCGCCACCTCGGCTGCCTCACATTCGGGGAACACGCCTCGGCCTGCGGTTTTGCCTCCGCAGCTCCTGCGCCGTGTTCCATTGTAACGACGTCGGCCCACTGCGTCGCGAAGCGATCACCCTCCGGCCCCTGCCCGGCGCCTCCCGGTGACCGGTCCGAGACCCGCCGCGGGGCCTCCCCGCTCAGTGCCCGGCGCCCTCCGCGGCGGCCGCGGCGGCCCCGACGATGCCCGCGTTGTTCTGCAGCGACGCGACGACCACCGGCGTGCGGATGTCCAGCAGCGGCACCCACTTCTCGGCCTTCTTGCTGACGCCGCCGCCGACGATGAACAGGTCCGGCCAGATCAGGTTCTCCAGCACCGAGAGGTACCGGTGCACCCGCTTGGCCCACTGCGGATACGACAGGCCCTCGTTGTCCTTCACCGAAGCGGCGGCGCGTTTCTCCGCGTCGTGGCCGTCGACCTCCAGATGGCCGAATTCGGTGTTGGGCACGAGCTTGCCGTCGTGGAACAGCGCGCTGCCGATGCCGGTGCCGAAGGTGAGCAGCGCGGTCACGCCGGTGCGCGCGGCCGCGTCGCCGAAGCGGATCTCGGCGAGGCCCGCGGCGTCGGCGTCGTTGAGCATCGTGACTTCCTCGACGCCCTTGCCGAGCCGCTTCGCGAAGAGCGCCTCGGCGTCCGTGCCGATCCACTTGCGGTCGATGTTGGCCGCGGTGTGCGCGGTGCCCTTCTTCACGACCGCGGGGAGCGTGACGCCGACCGGGCCGTCCCACTCCGCCGCGCGGACGATCTCGGCGACGACGTCCGCCACCGCGTCCGGCGTCGACGGCTGCGGCGTTTCGATCCGGTGCCGGTCCCCGATGAGCTGTCCCTGTTCCAAATCGACCAGCGCGCCTTTGATCCCGCTGCCGCCGATGTCGATTCCGAAACCTCGGGTCGCCGTCACTGACGTGGTCCCTTCTCGCACGATTCAGAAGTCTGCTGCGGAGACTTTAACCGGATGTGATGACATGGCGGGCGTGGGAGTTGACGAGGCGATGCCGAACGACCTGAAAGACACCGCCGAGCAGGTCGCGGTCGAGGCCGCGCACCTGGTCCGGACGGCATGGGTGCGGATGCAGTCCGGCGGCGAGGTCGCGGTGGACACGAAGTCCGCGGAAACCGACGTGGTGACGGCGGTGGACCGGGAATCGGAGGAACTGGTCCGCGCGCGGCTGGCGCGGATCCGGCCCGGGGAACCGGTGCTGGGGGAGGAGGGCGGCGGTTCTGTCGGAGGAGGGGTCACCTGGGTGGTCGACCCGATCGACGGGACGGTCAACTTCCTTTACGGCTTGCCGGCCTTCGCGGTGTCGATCGCCGCGCAGATCGACGGGGTGTCGGTCGCGGGAGCGGTCGTGGAGCCGGTGAGCGGGCGGCGCTGGACGGCCGTCCGGGGCGGCGGTGCGTGGCTCGACGGCAACCGGCTGTCGGTGTCGAAGGCGGACCGGCTGGATCTGGCGCTCGTCGGGATGGGGTTCTCCTACGCACAGGACCGCCGGGTCCGGCAGGGCAGGCTGACGGCCGATCTGGTCGGGCGCGTGCGCGACATTCGCCGCGGGGGAGCGGCCTCGCTGGACCTGTGCGCCGTCGCGGCCGGCTGGCTGGACGGATTCTTCGAACACGGCCTGCACCGCTGGGACTGGGCGGCTGGGGCCCTGGTGGCGCAGGAGGCGGGCGCGACGGTGCTGCTGCCGGGCGAGGCGGCGGATCTGGGGGAGGACTCGACGTTCGCGGCGTCGCCGGGGATCGCGCCGGAACTGCGCGCGGCGCTGGCCGCGGGCGGTGCGGCTGAGGTGTGACCGCGGGTCGTGCCCGCTGACCTCGTTCGCGGACGAGGTCAGCAGGTGACGGCGCGGGCCGAAGCCAGGAGCGTCTGGTCGATCACCGGCGCGCCGGGACTGGCGGACTGCTCGCTGCTGCCGCCGCCCTGGTGCGACTGCGACCAGGTGGTGAGCTGCTTCAGGATCTTGACCGCCTCGGGGCGCGGCTGGATGTCGGTGAACAGCTTGCCGGTCGCGAGGTCGACGGTGGCGTCCTTGCGGGTGTCGTGGACGAGTTCGGCGCAGGGGATCACGAGGCTGACCGTGCGGGCCGCGGCGGCGCCGTTGTCGCCGTAGCGGATCTGGCCGCGGCAGCGCGCGTCGCCCTTCGGGTACGCCGGGTCGTTGCCGGGGTCGCCGATGGCGGTGAAGCCGAGATCGCGGAGCGCGTTGGTGGCGATGCTGCCCTGCCCGCGCGTGCTGCTCGCGTTGAGCACCTTCAGCGCGACCTTGTCCGGCGGCATCGGCGAGCGGTCGTCCAGGCCGTTGTGCGGCACCGACGTGTAGGTGATCCCCGGCGGGGCCTTGGGCTCGGGACTGCAGCGCACCGCCTCGTCGACGTCGCCGCGGCCGACCACGGCGTTGACCCAGACGAACACCGCGCCCAGCGCGAGCACGCCGATCACGATCAACGCGGGCAGCGGACGGTGCTTGCGATAAGGCCGCGCACCACGGTTCCCCGACCCGTTCCCCGACGCCACCTGCCCCGTCCCTTCCCCTCGCAGAACCGGCCGCGGTAACCCCGCCGCGCCTCGCGGTAACCGCCAGCGTACGCACCGGCGTGGTAGCCGGTGAGCCTAGGCGCTGGCCGCGGCGCGCGGTGTCGCGGGTCACCTTCACCCGTTCCGCGTAATGCCCCTCCGTGGCGATCGCACCACGGACGGCTCCGGGGGAGCAAGCGGACACGGCCGCGAGGTGACGTTCGCGACGCCGGGGCAACCCGAACGGAGGACAGGCGTCTCACCTGCGCGTTCCCCCTCCCGGGTGACGCTGGAGCAGCAATGTCCGACTCGGTGCGAGACGCGCCCGGCGGTGAGCTACCCTTCCCGGGCTCCGGCCGCCGGACGAGGTCAACCAGGTTGAGACCTGGGTCACTCGCAGGCCGGGCACAAACAGGGGCGCTGGAACGTTGACCAGCGGCACGACCGGTATCGGGCGCCTCCGGAACCGGTGCAGGACGACACGCTGAATCGCAGGGGTGAGGGACACCATGGCTACCGACTACGACGCTCCGCGCCGCAGCGAAGCCGACGAGCTGGCCGAAGACTCGTTGGAGGAGCTGAAGGCTCGGCGCAACGAGAACCAGTCCGGCGTCGTCGACGTCGACGAGGACGCGACCGCGGAAAACTTCGAGCTTCCCGGCGCGGACCTCTCCGGGCTCTCCGGGGAAGACATGACCGTGAAGGTCGTGCCGAAGCAGGCGGACGAGTTCACCTGCTCGGTCTGCTTCCTGGTGCACCACCGGAGCAGGCTCGCCGAGGACAACGGCGGACGGCTGATCTGCCGCGATTGCGCCTGACCTGGGGATTTTCTTCGGGGAGATCTAGGGGAGATTCACGGGGTCAGCGTTTTCGCGGTCTTGGGAAGGACCGGGTAAGCACGGGGGTCGGCCATGCGGTCGGCCCCCTTACTCGTGTTCTGGGGTGTTCGCGTTCGGCTCGTCGCCTGGCGGCGACATTGCCCGCGTTCGGCGCCCACCACCCCGATGCCTTCATTGTGCTGACGGTTCGGGGGTGCTTGTCAAGGCGGGAAAGATGCCTTGACAAGCACCC
>NZ_JBSFNS010000182.1:0-11624 GCF_053587275.1 Amycolatopsis sp. NPDC003676 | reverse complement strand
CTGGGCGCTGGGCCACCAGCTTCCGATCTTCCAGTCGACCGGTGCCTTCGCCGTCCGCAAGACCCTCGGCAACTTCGGTTCGCCGGGTTACGCGAACACCCCGTACGACTTCGTCAAGATCGGGTTCGTGAAGTAATCCTCCCCTGGCGGGATTCGAAGGAGCGGCGCGGACTCCCCGCGCCGCTCCTTCCTTTTTGGACAGTTAAGGTGATCTCTGTGCGGAAGTTCCTGCGATTGCGGCCGGTGCGGCACATTCTCGTGACGAGTGCCGTCGTGTTCGTCGCGTGCGCAGTGGTGTTCGTGGTGCAGCTGCTGGAGTTCAACAGCACCCGGCCGCGCTTGCAGGGCCTCAGCGTGAACGCGACCGGAATCGTTTCGCGAGTCGACGACGCCACCGTCACAGTGCGGTTCCCGGTGCCGAACCAGCCGGAAGCGAACGCGGCGGTCGAGCTGGACACCACTCCCCCGCCGCTGGGCACGAAGGTTCCGGTGCGCTATGACCCGTCGGCTCCCTCGCGGGCGGTCACGACCGGGGCTTCGGCTTTGGTGACCGCGGACCGCGCGTCGACGTACGCGACGGTCACTGTCGTGGCGGTGCTCGCGATGCTTGCGGTGAATGGGTTCTTGCTCTTCACGCGCTTCGTCCAGCCGTCGCGGCGCAAGACGGGCTCCTCGGTGCCCGTGCGCCGGGTGAAGATGCAGCGCGGCTTGCTCACGCGGTCGTGGCTGGAGACCGACACGGCTACACCGAGGTGGATCCCGGTGTACTTCTCGCCGACGCTGATCGGCCTGCCGTCGCCTTCACGCGTCGAGGTGCTGGGCGACCTGCGCACGGACCGGCACGTCGCCGTCCGGATCGACGGCGAGGTGCTGTATCCGGCGGGTTCGGTGCGCACTGGTGAGCCTCGCGGCCGCCGTCTGGACAACCCCTCCGCACCGGACGAGGAACGCACGCTTGCCGCTGCCACGCCGGTTCGCCTCGCACGTCAGTTCCGTGCCGACTTGCCGGTCCTGGCCGTCGCTCCGGTCGTAGGTGCGTTCTGGGCGCTGGTCGACGGCAGCGGATTCGCGGGCTGGCTAACGGTCAGCGTCCTGATCGCCGCCTTCGGCTTCTGGTGGGCTGCACTCCGCGGCTCCGACCCCTCACTCTGACTCCAACGCCGCCAGAATCTCGGCCACATCGGCGTACGTCTCCTCCACCTCGCGCTCCTTGAGCCGCTGCCGCTCCAGCCGCACTGCGCCGAGGTGCCGGGCCTCGTAGTACAACGCCCGCCGCCGTGTCGACGGGGACTCGTCGGGCTGTCCGTAGGTTTCCCAGAACCAATCCCGTCTCGAACCCGTTTTCACCGAGGCCATGCGGATCGTCCAGTCCGCCGCCGGGTCGCCCCACCAGCTGCGGTCGTGGTCGAACACTCCGGCGATCTCCAGCTCCGGCGTCAGCATGACGTTCACGTGCCACAGATCGCCGTGCATCAGGCGCGGTTCGGTGATCTCGTCGAGCAGCGCGGCGTCGCGCTTCACCCAAGCGGCCATCGCGCGCAAGTCAGCCCCGTCGAGGCCGAAGCCTTCGACATCTGCCGCGTTGTCCTCGAAATACGCGATGAGCGCTTCGCTCCAGGTCGCGAAATGCGGACCGGCCACGACGCCGAAACCGGGGCCGCGCACGTCGTGGATCGCGCGGGTGATTTCGCCGAGTTGGCGGAAGTACGGCGCCCGCTCCTCCGGCGTATGCGCGGAAAGGACTTCCGGGCCGGGCTCTCCGGGAAGAACCGCCTGCAGGACGTAATCCCGGCCGATGACCTGGTGCGTGAAGTCGGCGGCGATCGTGCGCGGCATCAGCGGCGCGATCGGCGCGAAGTACGGCGCGGCAAGGTATTCGTTGCGCATGAACTGGTGCTCGATCCGGTTCTGCCGCGCCGGTTCCGGGGCGACGCGCAGGATGGCCGGGCCGTCGGCCAGCTCCACCCGGTAGGTGTTGTTGTATCCGCCCCATCCGATCTCGACCGCCGACCGCACGCTGGTGCCGAGCGCGCGGCGGCAGAGCAGTTCGATCTGCTCGGCGGTGAGGGCTTGCTGGAACGCGTCCGAGGGCCGGTCTTTCGGCTGGAAGTCCACCGGGGCATCCTGCCACTCCGCTCAGGACAGCACGAATCCTTTACGGCTCAGCGAATCCTCGATCCGCAGCCGTTCGAGATCCCGGTCGGCTCCCTCGCGCAAGCCGTCGAGCCGGTGTTCCACGCCGAGCTCGCGGCAGGCGGTGACGAGCAGTGCGTCGTACGCCTGCCGGGTGCCGATCCGCCGCGCGGCGGGCGTTCCGGCGGGCAGCTGCGCGAGCGTCCGGCGTACCCGACGCAGGTCGGCGGCCACCTGCTCTACCGGCGGCTCGGACGGCACTGGAGCGGAGCGTCGCCGACGAAGCCAGCGGCAGAGCGAGGGAAGACGGAGGGCAGCCCAGAACAACGCCGAGGGTGCCACGCTGACCACGGCGAACAGCACAACCGGACCGGCCGCCACCCCGCCGAGTTTAGCCGCGACGGCGTTTGCGCGCCCGGTTCGCGAACAGCACCGCGACGCCCGCCCCGAGCAGGACGATGCTGGCGATCACGTGCAGCCGCGGCGGCAGCACGTGCAACTGGACGAACCAGCTCGGGTGCTCCGCCCCGGCGAGCCGGTTGATCAGCCCGCCCGCGCCCTGCACGACCAACAGAATTCCCACCAGCTCGATCATCGCGACGCCTCCTCTTTCGGCGCGGAGGAGCCGAAAATCCCCTGCCACAGCGGCCCGAAGACGAACCACAGGCCGGTGACCGTGCCCAGCCGCGGCAGCCAGCCCCACAGCGGTTCGGTGTGGCCGGAGCTGCCGACCACCGCGATCGCGAGCACCAGCAACCCGGCGCTGATCGCGGACGCCAGCACGCATTTGCCCCATTCGCGCCATTCCTTGCGGGTCTTCGCCCGGCCGGACAGCTTCTCCGGCCGCGGCCCGCCGGCGAACCGGTGCGCGAACCGGACGTCGGCCCACTCCACCATCGACGGCCCGAACACCACCGAGAAGCCCAGATACACCGCGGCCAGCCCGTGCGTCAGGTTGGGCACCGCGCCGTTCATCAGGTCGATCACCGTGATCACCATCAGCACCAGGTCGACCACGGGCACCAGCGCGAGCAGCACGGTGCTGGCCTTCTGCTTGCGCAGCGCGTACCGGGTCAGCAGCCCGGCCGCGATGAAGACCCAGAACCCGATCTCGCACGCCACGATGGCGGCGGTCATCGGGCTGTTCAGAATCTCGTCCATGGGTCCACTTTCACGGGCACGGACGTCCGGGCGCGTCAGCGGACGGCACGATCGGGGGGTCATCATTTCGTAGGACGACCGGGCCGCCGCGGTGTGCTGTCATGGTCGGGTGCGCTCGCGAGACCTGCGCTCGGCCCTCCCCCGGCCGCGCGAACTGCCGTTGTGGCAGCAGAACGGCCTCGTCGCGCTCGCGGTGTTCGCCGGCGGCACGATGCTGTACCTCATCGACGTCCACCGGCTGCAGGGGGACAGCGATCCGTATCCGGTCTGGGTCCGGTTCGCCGAGCTCGGCGCGATGTGCCTCGCCTTGTTCCTGCGCCGGACCGTGCCGTGGGGGCTGCTGATCGCGACCGGCATCGTCGGGGTCGACGTCGTGCTGGGCCTGTCGTTGCCGATCGCCGTCGCGTACACGGATTTCCTCTACACCGCGGTCCTGCACGGCTCCCGCCGCACGGCCCGGGTGCTGGTCGGAGTGACCGCCGCCGCCACGCTCGCCGTGCTGTTCGTCTTCGTGGCCATCGCGGGCTGGCGAGCGGCTGCGTTCGGGGTGTTCGGCATGCTGTCGTTCCTTCTGGTCCCAGTGTGGTGGGGCGCGAATGTGCGCCAGCAGAGCGACATCGCGGCGACCGAACGGGCCAACGCCGAGCAGCTCGCGACGATCGCCGCGCTGGACCGAAAGGCGGCCGTGGCGGCCGAGCGTGCGCGGATGGCCCGTGACCTGCACGACGTCGTGGCCGGGCATTTGTCGGCCATCGCCATCCAGTCGGAAGCGGCACTGTCCATGGCAGACGATCCGAAGACCGCGCAGACCGTGCTCGTCGCGGTGCGCGAGAACAGCGTGCGCGCGCTGGAAGAAATGCGCGCGATGATCGGTCTGTTGCGTTCGGAGTCCACCGACGACGAGGTGACCGCCCCGGCGAGGCTGGCCGAACTGTCCAGGCTGGTGGAATCGGCGCGGGCGGCGGGCATGACGGTGACCGTGGATTCCACTGTGGACGAAGAACTGCCGACGGCGGTCGACCTCACCGCGTACCGGATCGCGCAGGAAGCGCTCACCAACGCGGTCAAACACGCGCCGGGCAGCCAGACGACGGTGCGGCTGCGAGTGGCCGACGGCACGCTGACCGTCGAGATCGGCAACGAACTGCTCGGCGCGCCGGCCCAGGCCGACAGCGGCGGGCACGGTTTGCTGAGCATGCGCGAGCGCGCGCACGCCGTCGGCGGCACCCTGCGAGCAGGTCCGTCCGGGCCGCGCTGGCTCGTCCACGCTGAACTTCCCCTAGCCGGAGAGCCGTCATGACCATCCGAGTCCTCGTCGCCGACGACCACGGCGCGATCCGCGCCGGGCTCGCGCTCATCCTCGGCAACGCCGACGGCATCGAGGTGGTCGGCGAAGCCGCCGACGGCGAGGTCGCGCTGCGCCAGGCCCGCGCGCTGCGGCCGGACGTCGTGCTGATGGACGTCCGGATGCCCGGCACCGACGGGATCACCGCCACCCGGCAGCTGATCGCCGAAGGGCTCGCCGAAGTCCTGGTCCTCACCACCTTCGACCTCGACGAGTACGTGCACGCCGCGCTGCGCGCTGGGGCCGCCGGGTTCCTGCTGAAGTCGGTGGAAGCACCGCGGCTGATCGAGGCCGTCCGGCTCGTCGCCGCCGGTGAGGGCGTGCTCGCCCCGCAGGTCACAAAACGGCTGATCGCGGCCTTCGCCAGCACCCCGGCCGAGCCGTCGCCCGCCCCGACCGGGCTGGCGGACCTCACCGAACGCGAGCGCGAGGTACTCGGCTGTCTTGGCGCCGGGCTTTCGAATGCCGAAATCGGCGCCAGGCTCTACATCGGCGAGGCGACGGTGAAAACGCACGTCTCCCGGGTGCTCGCCAAGCTCGGCCTGCGTTCGCGCGTCCAGGCGGCGATCCTGGCCCAGGACCACGGCCTCACACCACCCGGATAGCCGATCTGCGCATCCGGCCGTCACCTTCTAACGTTCCCCCATGGGTGTGCGGAGAACTCTCGACGTCGACGAAGTCCTCAAGCGGCAGGAATCCGGCGAGCTGAAGCGGCGGCTCAGGGGACGCGACCTGATCGGCTTCGGCGTCGGCATCATCATCGGCACCGGGATCTTCACCCTCGCCGGGGTCGAGGCCAAGACGCACGCCGGGCCGTCGGTCACGCTGTCGTTCGTGATCGGCGCGGTGGTCGCCGGGCTCGCCGCGCTCTGCTACGCCGAACTGGCCTCCAGCGTGCCGACCGCGGGCAGCGCCTACACCTACGCCTTCGCCACCCTCGGCGAGATCTTCGCCTGGATCATCGGCTGGGACCTGCTGCTGGAGTTCGCGCTCGGCGCGGCCGTGGTGTCGCGCAGCTGGTCCGGCTATCTCGCGAACCTGCTCGGTCTGTCGCCGGACTGGTTCGGCGAGGACGCGAAGGTCAACATCGGCGCGGTGCTGATCATCGCGGTGCTGACGGTCGTGGCCGTGGTCGGCATCAAGGAGTCCTCATGGCTCACGAACGTGCTGGTGCTCGTCAAGGTCGCGGTGTGCGTGCTGATCCTCGCCGTGGGCGTGTTCTTCGTGAAGGGCTCGAACCTCACCCCGTTCGTGCCGCCCGCGCAGCCGCCGTCGAGCAGCGCGAACGCGTTGCACCAGCCAGTGGTCCAGGCCGCGCTCGGGCTCGAGCAGTCGGTGTACGGCATCGCCGGCATGGTCACCGCCGCGGCCGTCGTGTTCTTCGCCTACACCGGTTTCGAAGCTCTCGCCAACCTCGGCGAGGAGACCATCAACCCGCGCAAGGACCTCCGCGTCGGCATCCTCGGCGCGCTGGCCGTGTGCGCGGTGCTCTACATCGGCGTGTCGATCGTGCTCACCGGGATGGTCCACTACACCGACATCGACTCCGGCGCGCCGCTCGCGGACGCGTTCGACCGGGTCGGCCAGCATTGGGTCGGCGCGCTGATCTCGCTCGGCGCGGTCACCGGGCTGACGTCGGTGATGATGGTCGAACTGGTCACGATCGGCCGGATCGGCTTCGCGATGGGCCGCGACGGCCTGCTGCCGAAGGCCATCGGCACGGCGCACCCGCGCTGGGGCACGCCGCACCGGATGACCATCGGCGGGGCGGCGCTGATCGCCGTGCTGGCGGCGTTCGTGCCGATCTCGGCGCTGGCCGACATGGTCAGCATCGGCGCGCTGTCGGCGATGATCATCGTCGCGGTCGCGGTGCCGGTGCTGCGCAAACGCCGCCCGGACCTGAAGCGCCCGTTCACCGTGCCGTTCTCGCCGGTGCTGCCGATCATCGCCGCGGTGGCGTGCTTCTACCTGATGCTGAACCTCGACGTGATGACCTGGATCCGGTTCGCCGCGTGGCTCGTGATCGGCCTGCTGATCTACTTCTTCTACGGCCGCAAGCACTCCCGCTTCGCGAAGTAGGTTCAGGCCACCGCGAGATGCACGCGGAGGTGCCGCGGGTGCTCGATCTCGTCGAGCAACGCCACGGCGAAATCGGCGTACGAGATCTTGACGGAGAGGTCGCCGTGCTCGCCGAGTTCGTAGCGGCCGGTGCGCTCGCCGTCGTGGTCGAAGTCGCCGACCGGGCTGACGTACACCCAGTCCAGCCCGGTGCCTTCGGCGCGCAACACCTCGAGCCCCGCCGCGTGCGCCAGGCAGAAGGGCCGGAACTCGGCCGGAATCGCATCCAGCACCGGGGTTCCGTCGGCGGCGGGCAGCAGCGCGGACAGCCCGACCGCGACCAGCCGGGCCTGCGGCAAACCGGTGACGAGAGCGTGCGCGGCGTCGGTGAAGAACGCGTGCGGGTCGGTGCCCTCGCCGTAGACCGCGGCCGCGTTGATGACCGCGTCGTGCCCGGCGGCGAGGGCGGAGACGTCTGCCGCGTTGGTGACATCGCCGGCGACGGCGTCGGCTAGGTCGGGATAGCGCGCGGGATCGCGGACCACCGCGGTGACGTCGTGCCCGCGCCGGCGCGCCTCGGCGACTGCCTGCCGTCCGGCCCGGCCGCCCGCGCCGAAAATGACGATCTTGCTCATCGTGGGAATACCTCCTGGAGTGCCGATGCTCTGGAAGGTAGCCAGGGGGCCGGTTCCCTCCGGGATACTGAGAGGAGACCGCGATGACCGTTCGGCAGCCATTGCCTCCCGACCTGTTCGAGGAACTGTGCCCGTCCGCGATGGTGCCGTTCCGCTTCGGGGACAAGTGGTCCGCGCTGGTGATCCGCTGCCTGGAGGACGGTCCGCGGCGGTTTTCCGAACTGCGGGTGCCGTTGCACCGGGTCACGCCGAAGGTGCTCACCCAGACGCTGCGCGGCCTCGAACGTTCCGGGCTGGTGTCCCGCACGGCGCATGCCGATCCCGCGTTGGGTGTCGAGTATGCGTTGACGCCGCTTGGCCGCAGCCTGCTGGAGCCGATGCGGGTGGTGTACGGCTGGGTCGCGGAGCATTGGGAGGAATTGCTGGACGCGCAGGAGCGCTACGACGCACCGCCGCTGCGCAACCCGGCATAGGAAACCGCCTGCGTCAACGCCTCCGCATGCCGGGCCTCCGCGACCAGCAGCACCGACTCCAGCCCCGCCGCGATCCATTCCACCGGCTGGTCGTGCACGCCTTCGTCGCCCAGTTCGCGGTAAGTGTCCACAACGGACAGCAGCGTTCCCTCCGCACCGAGCCGTACTCCGGCGATCAGCACGTGATGCGGCGCTGGTGGCCGCCACCGGTTTGTCCACAGTGGAGGGATGCCGGTGTCGAGATAGTCCAGCAGCGCGCGTTCCGGCGTGTCCGGCGCGCCCAGTTCCGCCGGGTCGACGCGCGCCAGCACCGCCACTCGCGGCAATTCCCACAGGCCCAGCAACAAATCCGAGACCGTCGACGCGCTCCACTCCCCCACCGCTGGAACCACCGCCAACTGCTCCCCGGACAACGTCCGGATCGCCGAGGCCAACCCGTCCAGGGAGGTGCCCGCAGCCGTCTCGTCGAGGGGAACCGGAAGCCGGAAGTCGTTGCGGGACAACGCGCCCGCCGGGAGGCTGACCGGTGCGCGCACAGTCCCGGCGGCGATCGCGACCTCGTCCTGGTCCGGCACCGCGATGTCCGCCGCGCGCAATGCCGCGAGTGCGGTGAAGGCCGCCGCCAAGCCGTCCTTCTGCGGCAGTTCCGCCTGGGCTTCGGCGACCAGGCGCGCACCGCCGGGAAGCCAGTGGACGTCGGAAAGCCCCGTGTTCAGTACCGCCACAGATGCGCCGCCACGATCTCCTCGGGCGCCCGCTCGGCGGCCCACGCCGCGTCCGAGGCGCGCACCGCGCGGAACGCGCCGAGCAGCTCGTCCCCCAGCGCCCCGGACACGCGCGGATTCGCCAGCAGCGCGGTGTCCTGTTCGGACGGACTCGCCGGCAGCGGCAGCACGCCCGCGGTGTTCCGTTCCCCTTCGCTCCAGCCGCCCGGATCCTCGGCGATCGGCTCCGGCAGGACCGCCGAATCCTCGATCCCGGCCATCCCGGCGGCGAGCACGACCGCCAGCGCGAGGTACGGATTGGCCGACGCGTCCGACGTTTTCAGCTCGACATTCGCGTGTTCCGTCCCGAGCAACGCCGTTCCCGGGACGTACCGCAGCGGCGCTTCACGGTTTTCCACGCCCCAGAACGCATACGCTCCAGCGAAAAACCCGGGCCGCAACCGCATCGTCGAGGGCACGCTCGGTGCCGTGATCGCCGTCAGCGCGGGCAAATCGCGTAGCAGCCCGCCGAGGTAGGCCGCGCCTTCGCCCTCCGGTACGCCGTCGCCAGCCAGGAGGTTGCGTCCCTTGCGGCGGACGGAAGTGTGCAGGTGCCAGCCGTTCCCGGCCGCGCCGAGGCCGATCATCGGCGCGAAACTCGCCACGAGGCCGTGCGCGTGCGCGGCGGCGTGGATGGTCTGGCGCGCCAGCAGCTGATCGTCCGCCGCGGACACCGGATCCGTGGCCGCGAGCGACAATTCCAGCTGCGCCACGCCGTATTCCGCGTGCAACTGGCCGATCTGCAAGCCGTTGGCGGCGAAATCGTGCAGCAGCGCGGCGACAAAGTCGTCCAAGCCGATGAGCGCATGCGGGCTGTACGCGGGCCCGCGATGCCCCGGCGCGGACACGACGTCCTCGCTGCCCGCCGGTGCGACGGAGAACTCCAGCTCGTACCCGGCCCGGAACTCGAGCCCGCGCTGCGCCGCCTCGGCAACGTGGCGCTCCAGCACGGAACGCTGGCAGTACGGCCAGGGCGAACCGTCCGCGGCGAGCTGCCGCACCGGCGCCCAGGCGAGCGCGGGCTGTCCGGCGAGCCGGCGGAGCCGTTCCACGACCGGCACGAGCCGGATGTCGCCGGACGGCGTGCCGAGGCCGGAGTGGGCGTAGGTGATGGCGTCGTGGCTGTCGAAGACCGCGAACAGCGAGGTCGCGCCCACGCCGCGGACCGCCGCGTCGGCCAGTCCGCCGACCGGGACCACGCGCGAGCGCGGGATGCCGTTGTTGTCCGCCCAGGCGAGATGGACGCCACCGACCCCCGCCGCGGCCAGGTCCTTCGCCGCCGCCGACGCCGCCTTGGTCATGGCAACCTCCTCGGGCTCGGGATCAGTATCGCGGGCCGGGGCCGCCCGGGCCATCCGCGAGTGTTCACCCGGGCGGCTCAGTGACCGGTCCGGCGTCGTCCCGGCTGCGCAACGCCACCCCCGCGACGACGGCGAGCGTCCCGGCCGCCTCGATCACACTCGGCACCTGCGCGAGCACCAGGAACCCGACGACGCCCGCCGTCACCGGCAGCAACGCCAGCAGCACCGCGAACCGAGCCTGCCCGAGGCGGCGCAGGACCACTTGGTCGAGCGCGTACGGCACAACGGTCGACAGCACGCCGACGCCGATCCCGAGCAGCAGCATGCGTGGCGAACCCCACATTTCGCCGGTGCCGAACGCGAGCGGCGACAGCGTGACGGTCGCCACCACGAACCCGACCGCCAGCGAATTCAGCCCGTCCCCTTCGATCGCGACCCGCTTGCCCAGCACGATGTACCCCGCCCACGCGGCCGCCGCGGCCAGCGCGAACACGACCCCGAGCGGACTGCCCGCGATGCGCACGTCCGCGATCGCGACCACGCCGAGAGCCACCAGGACCAGCGCGATCAGGTCCCGCCGCGTCCGCGACCCGACCGCGGCCACGACGACCGGCCCCGCGAACTCCAGCGCGACGACCGTGCCCAGAGGGAGCCGTGCGATGGCCTCGTAAAAGACCACGTTCATCCCCGCGGTGACGATCCCGAAAGCGCCCGCGAGCAGCAGCCGCTTGCCCCGCCAGGCGGCCTTCGGCGGCCGCCGCCACAACAGCAGCACGACGGCCGCCCCGAGACAGCGCAACCACGCGACTCCGGACGGCGTCGCGTGCCCGAAGAGGTCGACCGCGATGGCCGCACCGGCATACATCGAAATTCCGCTGAGAACGAACAAGACCGGCGCCGGAATCGCGTTCACGCGTTTCGCAGAGAGTGCAATGCCCACTCCGGCATGGTGCCTGACCACGGAAAACGCTCCGTTCCGGGTGGTCTGGTCCTACGGGATGGGACGACATTGCGGCAACCGGGCTAATTCGGCGTGACGCACCTCCCACCGGCGCGGGAACACTTGCGGGCCGCCAAACGTCTGCAAGAGTGGAAGCACGAACACCGCGGAGCCGGAAGCGATCCCCGCCGAAGGCATCGACACCGAAGTGGGCGTAGCTGGATCGAGGCACCGGGCGACCGGTGCCGGGACGGAGGGAGACCCCCATGACAACACCGACGCTCACCCGCCCCGAATTGACCGCAGCCGACCGATGCGACCGGTGCGGAGCAGCAGCTCAGGTACGCGCAGTCCTCAGCTCCGGAGGCGAGCTGCTCTTCTGCGGGCACCACGCCCGCGAGCACGAGGCCAAGCTCAAGGAACTGGCCGCGGAGATCCAGAAGTAGATCGCTCACCGACAGATTCGACCCGGAGGCGGCAGGCGCGCGTGCGCTTGCCGCCTTCGGCGTTTCCGGGGCTAGGCGACCGAGCGGGCGGGGCGGCTTGGGGTTTCGCGCCCTCGGGTTTGTATGGCCTCGGTGCCTGCCGTTTGGGCGTGAGCAGTCCCCTCACAGGCTGTTGCCCAGGCGAGTGCTGATGCCGCGAGTGCTGGCCCGCTCACCAGCCGCTGGGCGAGTGCTGGTTCCCGCGCGCCAGCCGGGCAGGCATCGCGCGGGACATCCACGCCCACCGCCTCGATGCGTTCCCGCCCGTCAACCGAGGGAGCGGCCTCGTGAGGTCCGTGAAGGGCTCCTTGAGGGAATCAGATTCCCTC
>NZ_JBSFNS010000181.1:0-11666 GCF_053587275.1 Amycolatopsis sp. NPDC003676 | reverse complement strand
GCCGCCGGCACGCTCGCGCTGGGCACGATGCGCTCGCACGACCAGTGGAACACGACGATCTATTCGGACGACGACCGGTATCGCGGCATCAAGAACCTGCGGACGCTGGTGTTCCTGAACGCCGAGGACATGCGCGACCGGGGGCTGAGCGAGTTCGACGAGGTCGACATCACCGCCACCGCGAAGGACGGGACGACGCGTTCGGTGCGGCGTTATCGGGCGATTCCGTACGACATTCCGCGCGGGTGTGCGGCGGGGTACATGCCGGAGATGAATGTGTTGTGCGCCATTGGGGACTACAGCACGCAGAGCGATCAGCCGTTGATGAAGCACCTGAAGGTCACGGTCGAACGTTCTGCTTGAGTGCGGAGGTGCGGCACGGGGCGCGGACCAGCACCGCCGCCCCGATGCCAGCCGCCACCCCCACCAGCGTGTCCGCCACCCGCGCCGTTAAGAGCGTCTCCGGCGCGGCGGGCGCGGCCAATTCCGTCATCACCAGGATCAGCGGAGTGAAAAACCCCAGCGCGATTCCGTAGTGACGGGACATGAACAACTCCGTCGGGAACAGCAGCACGATCACCGCCAACGCAAGCGGCGCGGCTCCGAATCCCGGCAAGAGCAGCAAAGCCGTGACGACCAGTCCGGCGAGTGTCCCGAGGACCCGGTGCGCGCTGCGGTCCAGCACGCTGTGCAGGCGCGGATGCAACCGGCTGCGCGGGTCGGCCGCCGCCAACGGGACTGCCGCCGAGGCCATCGCCCAGTTCGCGTGGTCCACGCCGAGCAGCAGCCCGACCGCGCCCGCGGCAGCGATCGCCAGCGCGTACCGGGCCGCGTGCACAACGGCGCATGCGACACCGCATTCCGGTGCGCATGTCGACGTCCTCGGCGCGGGAGGGCGCTCCGGGCCAGTCAGTCCAATGAGGACGCATCCGGCGATTGTGCCCGCGCACAAGGCAATTCCCGCCCACGGTTCGATCCGACCAGCTGGCACCAGCGCGATCGCGCCGAGTGCGAAGATGCCGAAGAAAGGTCCGCGCGGGCTCAAGTCCAGGCGGTTCGTCACCAGTGCACAGCAGAAAGAGAACGTGGCTTCAGTGACCACCAGCAGCCAAGGCGGCGCGTGGCAGGCCGACAGCAGCACGCCCAGCGAGACGCCGCTCAGCAGCACCGCGCCTGCCTGGAGCTGGTGCCGGAACCGGAGCGCGCGTGTCTCGGCGCGGCCGTACATCCCGGCGAACGAACCGAACGCGGCGAAAATGATCAAGTCCGGACGGCCCGCCGCGAGCAGCGCCAGCCCCGGAATCAGCAGCCCGGCCGCGACCCGGCTGGCATGCCACCATTCGCCGCCGTCGAACGAGCGCGCGGACGCGGCCGAGGTCGCCACCGGCACGCTGTCCTCCGCTTGGTTGTCCTGACGTCGGCTACCGGGATCCGCCGGTCGTCCCACGGTACCCGCGACAAGGGCGGCCCCGGCCCGGATTGTGGCGCGCCACAACGAAGTCTGCGCCAGCCGACAGAGCCGCGTCCGGGCAGCCAGCCGACACGGCTCGCGGACGCCGGATGTCACTCTTGGCGGGAAACGTGGTACTCACTGCCGCTGACGCGACGGTCCCCGCCGGTTCCGGAGCACACTCTTCCCACGAAAGGACACGAGACCACCAGCAGCCTCGGGAGCCTCCAGTGAGACGCACCAGAATCGCTCTCTTCGCCCTGCTCGTCCTCTGCGCCGCGAGTTCCGGCACCGGCGCCGCGTCGGCGAACCCGGGACGCGCCGCCTTCGCCCTCTCCAGCACCGCCTTCGCCGACGGCGGGATGATCCCCAAGGTCCACGACTGCGCCAGCAGCGGCGACGGCGACCCCGAAAAGAAGGACGAGTCGCCGCCGCTGGCCTGGTCCGGGGCGCCGGAGCAGGCCAAGAGCTACGCGGTCGTCATGCACGACCTCGACAACGGCATCATCCACTGGGTCATCTACGACATCCCAGCCGCCACGGCCGAGCTGCCGCAGAACGTCGACCACGCATACCAGCCCACAGTCCCTGCCGGGTCACGGCAGGCCTACTACCGCGGCAGCGCGAACTTCTTCGGATACCAGGGGCCGTGCACGACGGACCACACGTACGAATGGGCCGTGCACGCGCTGAACAAGGAGTCGCTTACCGAGCTCGACTCGAACTCGACTACGCAGGCCGCCGAGACTGCCATCGACGCGGCGACCATCGCGACTGCTTCGCTTCGCGGCAACTCTTAGCCGGGCCGGGCGCGGGTTCAGAAGGTGATCACCTGACGGACCGCGCCCCCGTCCCGCAGCCGGGAGAAACCCTCGTTGATCTCCTCCAGCGCGATCGAATGCGTCAGCAACGCCTCCACCGGCAGCAGCCCCGCCTGGTACAGCGCGATGAACCGCGGCACGTCCCGCCGCGGCACGCACGAGCCGAGGTAGCTTCCGCGCAGGGTTTTTTCCTCGGCTACCAGGCTTTGCGCGGGCACGGTCAGTCCGGCGGACGGATGCGGGAGGCCCACGGTGACCGTCGTCCCGCCCGGCCGGGTCGTCTCGTACGCCTGGCTCAGGGCGGCGACCACGCCGGTGGTGTCGACGGCGTGATCCACCCCGCCGCCGGTCCGCTCGCGGATCTCCGCGACGTCACCGGTCAGCACCGTGGCGCCCAGTGAACGCGCCAGCTCCCGCTTGCTCGGCACCGGATCGATCGCGAGCAGAGTGCTGGCACCGGCGGCCTTCGCGGCAAGCAGCGCGGACAGGCCGACTCCGCCGAGGCCGAACACAGCCACGCTGTCCCCGGGGCGCACGTCCGCGGCGTTGAATACCGCACCCGCGCCGGTCAGCACCGCGCAGCCGAACAGCGCCGCGATTTCGAACGGCAGCTCCTTGTCGATCCGCACCGCCGACCGGTCGGACACCACGACATGCGAGGCGAACGCGGAGACCCCGAGGTGGTGCAGCGGACGTCCGGCCGGCGACGACCACCGGACGTCCCCGCCCAGCAGCGTGCCCTCGCGGTTGGCCGCCGCAGCGGGACCGCACAGCGCGGGGCGGCCTGCCGTGCACGGGGCACAGTCGCCGCAGGAGGGCACGAACGTCAGGACCACATGCTCGCCGGGCTGGAAATCGCTGCCCGGCCCGGCCTCGACGACTTCACCGGCCGCCTCGTGGCCGAGCACCATCGGCACCGGACGGGGCCGTGAGCCGTCGATCACCGACAGGTCCGAATGGCACAGCCCGGCCGCGCGCACGCGCACCAGCAGCTCGCCGGGTCCCGGCGGGGCCAGCGTCAGCGTCTCGATCTCCAGCGGTTTCCCGACCTCGCGCAGGACCGCGCCGCGAACCTCCATCACGCGCCGACCGGGACGCAGCGGGTGACCAGCCGCTCGGACAGCAGCGGCACGACCTCGCCGAGCACGATCCGCGTGAAATGCTCAGACGCGCAGTGCGCGGTGAAGTCCGCTTCGCTGTCGTACTCCTCGACGATCACCACGACGCCGTCCTCGATTCCCGTGTGGACGGTGTACCGCCGGCAGCCGGGCTCGCGCCGCGACGCCTCCGCCATCGGGCCGAGGAGTTCGACGACCCGGTCCCGTTCCGCGGTCACATACCGGGCCACCACTACGAAACTCATTCTTCTCCTGTACGCAGCCGGGACCGGGTCAGCGACCACAGCCCCGGATCGGAGGACGCGGCAGCCGCCGCGCCCATCGCCAACGAATGCGCCACGCCGTCCCGGTCGGTGACGAAACCGGCCGCGACGAACGGCGACATGACTTCCCGCGCCGACTCCGACATCCACGGGATGATCGGGGCCGGCATCAACTCCACCAGGTCGGGGCCGCTGCGCTTGACCGCCTCCAGACTCCGGTTCAGGTTCGAGCGGTCGGTGACGAACACCTTGTGCATCGTCAGCATCGACAGCGCCCGCGCCCGTTCGATCGGCGCGACCCGGGTGCTGACCACCCCGGCCGCCCCGATCTCCTGGAGGAAGTCCACGCCCGCGCGGTCCGTGGCGAGGCCGGGGCACGAATCGATGTTGACGAACACGAGCTTGTCCCGCCCGGCCAGCGCCGCGACGATCTTCGGCAGCTGCCCGACCGGCACCGACGCCAGGATCCCGACCCGGGACTGCGCGGCCACGAAATCCGGCACCTTCGCGACGCCGACCACCGACGCGCACACCGGCACGTCCTCGAACGCCGCCGTGATCTTCTCGTTCATGCCGTCCACCGTTTCATGCCCGCTGCCGCTCCCCCGTCCCCGCCGTCTCGTAGGTGCGTGAGGGGAACCCTCAGGGAATCTGATTCCCTCAGGGTTCCCCTCACGTACCGGCCCAGCCCGCCAGCCGCGGCCATTCAGCTCGCCGAACCCGCTGGACTCGGCTCGCGCCCCGGCACCGTCCGTGAAGGCCCGGTCAGCTGGCCGAGTCCAGCGGGTTCGGGCCCAGGTCCGTAGGCAAGCCGAGCTTGCCGGGGTTCAGCAAGCCCGCCGGGTCCAGCGCCCGCTTCACCTCGACGAACGTCCCGAACCCAGTGCCGAGCGCGTCCGCCAGATAAGGCCCCCGCAGCAGTCCCGACCCGTGGTGGTGGCTCAGCGCCGCCCCGTGCCGCACCAGCACCGCGTTCGCCGCGTCCCAAGCCGACCGGTACCAGTGCCGCCGCTTCTCCGGCTCCACGTCCCCGCGCAGCGAGAAGTACAGGCAAGCCCCATCGGTGTAAGCGTGCGACTGGTGCGCCGAAGCAGCCAGAGTCCCCGGCACCGCCTCGATCGCGGCCACCACCTCGTCGTAGATCGCCGGGAGCGCGGACCACGCACCGGCCATCTCCAGAGTGTCCGCGACGAAGCCCGGGCCGGGCGTGAACCCGTCGGCGGACTTGCCGACCAGCATCCGCTCGTCCAGCCAGCGTTCGAACACCGGCTGACCGTCCAATTCGGACCCATCAGCCGCGCATTCCTCCGCGCTGACTTTGATCATCGCGTCGACCAGCACCGGGTCGCCCTCGTCGGCGATGAGCAGCAGGTTGGTGTCCGGCTGCCCGAAGTGCGTGCCGCTCTCGTGCTTGTCGTACAGCCGCATCGCGGCGGGAGTCGCGCCGCGCTGCATGATCCGGCGGCAGGCGTCGAGCCCGGCGGCGAAGGTCTCGAAGCCGTACGCGATGGCCTTCGAGTACGTCGGCAGCGGGTGCGTGCGCAGCCGCACCGAGGTGATCACGCCGAGCGTGCCTTCCGAGCCGACGAACAGCTGCCGCAGGTCCGGGCCGGTCGCGGCGCGCGGGTAGTCGCCGAAGCGGGCCAGCGTGCCGTCGGCGAGGACGACGTCGAGGCCGACGACCATGTCCTCGATTTTCCCGTACCGCGTGGACAGTTGACCGGCACCGCGGCAGGCGACCCAGCCGCCGACCGTCGAGATCGCGAACGCGGACGGCCAGTGCCCGGTGGTCGCGCCGTGCGTCTCCTGCAGCTCCTTCTCGAACAGGTCGCCGAACATGCCCGCCTGCACTTCGACGATCTGCGATTCGGCGTCGAACGACACGATCTTGTTGAGCCCGCACACATCCAGCACGACCCCGCCGTACACCGGCAGCGCGGCACCGGTGACGTTGCTGCGTCCGGCCGACACGGTCAGCGGCACCCGGTGCTCGCCGCACAGCCGGACCGCGGCCTGGATCTGCTCGACGGTGCTCACCTCGGCGATCACCGCGTCCGGGGTCGCCGGGGCGTCCGCGGTCTCGCCGATCATCGAGCCGGCCCACCAGTCGCGGGTGCGCAGCACGACCTCGTCGCGTTCGGTGTGCACCGCGTCCGCCAGCTCGCGCAGCGCATCGGTCAGCGCGGCGGGCACGGCCACGGCCGCCGTCTGCAGCGACGCGTCGCCCTTGCCGGGCTCGGTGCGGCCGCCCCAGCGCGGCGGCGTCGGCGCGCCGACCACGTAATTGCCCCGGTTGAACGGGTGCGTGACGGTCTGACGGCTGATCATGCGTTGGCTCCCAACAGGTTGTCTCCGAACAGGATCGACTTCTCCCGGGCGACGTCCGCCCGGTACTGCTCCACTTGCGCCGCAACGGTTTCCGGGCTGAGACCGAGTTCCGCGCCGAGCAGTTCGCCCACCAGCGGCGCGGCCGCGACCGACGCGTCCCGGGCGAACAGCCGCAGCCGGGTCCGCCGCGACAGGACGTCGTCCACCGAGCGCGCCATCTCCGAACGCGCCGCGAACACGACCTCGGCCTTGAGGAACGGCTGCCCCTCGATGAGCGGCTCCCCCAGCGCCGGGTTCTCGTCGACCAACGCGCTCACGAACCGCGCCTCGGTCCCGTACCGGCCGCCGAGGTGCGCGGCGACGCCTCCGGTCGCGGCAGTAGCCTCCGCGTCGTATCCAGCACCGCCGATGAGCGGCAGATTCTTGGTGCGGCACTTGGCTTTCCGGCCCAGCAGGCCAAGCGCCTTGTCCACGACCAGCTCGCCCATGTGCCTGCTCGTGGTGAGCTTGCCGCCGGTCACCGTGACCATGCCCGCGGACACCGTGATGTGGTGGTCGCGGCGCATGTCCAGCGTCGCGCCCTCCTTGCCGCCGACGAGCGGGCGCAGGCCCGCGTAGCTGCCCAGCACGTCGCTGGCGTCCAGCTTGGTGTCGAAGGCGATCTGGGCTCCTTCGAGGAGGAAGTCCATCTCCTCGCGAGTGCAGTGCACGTCGTCGGTCGAGCCGGTGTAGTCGGTGTCGGTGGTGCCGACCACGACGACGTCGCCCCATCGCGTGCAGGTTGCCCGCCGCGCGCGGCCCGGGATCGGCACGGTGACGGTGCAGTCGTTGCGGATCTTCGCCCACGGCAGCACGATGTGCACACCCTTCGCCGGGCGGACCTGCGGCTGGTGCCCGTGATCGGCCATGCCTTCGACCCGATCCGCCCACACGCCGGTCGCATTCACCACGACGCGCGCCCGGATGTCGATCTGCTCGCCGTCGGCCTGCACTGTCGCACCGGTGACCCGTCCGCCGGCGGTGCGCAGTCCGGTCACTTCGGCGCCGTTGACCACCACCGCGCCGTGCCGGGCGGCGCTGCGCACGATCGCCAGCGTCAGCCGTGCGTCATCAGCGCGGCTGTCGTAATACATAAGGCCGCCCTTGAGGTTCTCCGCGCGGAGCGTCGGGGCGTGCGAGAGCACCTCGTCGACAGTGAGCCGCTGGTGCAGCTTCCCGATCCGCCAGCCGCCCGCGAGATCGTATGTCCACAAGAGACTCTCGAAAGCCTTGGCGATGCGGGCGTCGAACACCCCGTCCTTCGCCAGGATCGGGAACAGGAAAGGCAGCCGCTGCACCAGATGCGGGGCGTTGCGGCGGAACCGCTGCCGCTCCAACAGCGAATGCCGGACCAAGTCGAGGTTGCCCTGCTCGATGTAGCGCAGCCCGCCGTGCACCATTTTGGACGACTTGGACGAGGTGCCGGACGCGAAGTCGTCGCGCTCCACCAGCGCCACTTTCAGGCCGCGGGAGACGGCGTCCAGCGCGGTGTAGGCGCCGGTGACGCCGCCGCCGATCACCAGCACGTCGAACGTGCCGGTTTCGAGGTCGGTCAGTGCCGCGCGGCGGTCCAGCCGCAACGACGCGGACAGGGTCGCCCTCGCGGCGACGGCGTTCGGCCGTCGGGACGGCAGTGTGAACATGAGCTTGTCTCTCCACTCAAAGTTGAAAACGTCCACAGAGGACGGTCAGGACAGCGACACCGCGAGCACGTCCTGCCAGCGGGCGCGCAGTTCGCGCCGTTCGTCCTCGGGCAGCTGAGGTTCGAAGACCTCGCCTTTGCCCAAGTTCGCAACGGCTTCGGCCAACGACGGCCACAAGCCCAGCCGGACGCCCGCGAGATACGCGGCGCCCCGAAGGCTGGCGGTCGCCGAATCGGCCACTCGTTCGATCTCGACACCGGCGAAATCGGCTTGGCTTTGCAGGAGGACGTCGCTGGCGGCCAACCCGCCACCGGCGCGCAGGCGGGTCACCGGCCGGTTCATCGTCGTCCGCAGCGCGTCGACGGTGTCGCTCACCGCGTGCGCGATCCCGTCGAGCACCGCGCGCGCCACCACGTCGCGGGTGGTGGCCAGGCTCAGCCCGGTCAGCACCCCGCGCGCACCGGGCCGCTGCACCGGTGTGCGCAGCCCGGCCAGCGTCGGCACGAACCAGGTCGAGGTGCTTCTCGGCTGAGCCGCCGCCAGTTCGCTGATCTCGGCGGCGGAACGGAACAGCCCGAGATCCTCGGTGAGCCACCGCAAGGCAGAACCGGTGGTCGAGGTGTAGGCCTCCAGGCTGAACCGGCTGTGGCCCGCGCTGCGCCAGCCGACCAGGCAGAGCACACCGTCGACCTTGCCGAGCCCGTCCGGCGGTTCGTCACCGGCCAGCGCGCCGACGAAGGTGCCGGTGCCGTGCACGCACGTGCCCTGCCCCGGAGTCAGCGCACCGAGCGCGATCAGGGACGCGTGCTGGTCGCCCATCACCGCAGCGATCGGCACCTCGATGCCGAGCAGGTCCGGGTCGGTGTAGCCGAAATCGCCGTCGTCATCGACCGGCGGCGGGGCCAGCTCAAGCGGGAAACCCAGTGCTGCCAACCATTCCTGGTCCCACGCGTGCTCGCGCAGCCGGTACCCGCCGAACGCGACGGCGTTGGTCGCCGACATGACATATCTGGTGCGTCCGCTGAGATGCCACACAAGCCAGGTGTCCACTGAACCGAACAGCACCCGGTCGGCGGGCACGTCAAGCTGGTCGAGCTGCCGCGCGGCCCAGAGGAACGGGGCGCGGGTACCGACCGGACGGCCGGTCCGCTCCCACAGCACCGGATCCCACTCCGGAGCGAGCTTCGCCAGTTCGTCGGCATACCGGGTGTCCTGCCACACCACGGCCGGAGCCAGCGGCTGCCCGGTCTCGCGGTCCCACAGGATCGCGGTCGCGCGCTGCGTGCACACCGACATCCCGACGATCTCGACGCCGTTCTCCCCCGACCACGCGATCGCCTGGCGGGCGACGTCGACGGTGCGTTCCAGCAGCTGCACCGCGTCTTGCTCCACCCGCGACGGTTCCGGATGGACGACGTCGACGGCGGTGTAGAACGACGGCCCGCACACGCCGTCCTCGCCGACGACCGCGGCTCGCGTGCCGGTCGAACCTTCGTCGACAGCCAGGATTCCGCGCCGCGTCACGCCGTCCTCCCCGGCAGCGAGATCTCCTCGTCGTCCGGGTCGACGCCGCTGCGGGTCGGGTCCCAGCGCACGATCAGGCAGGACACCAGGCCGAGCAGCGGCACCACGGCGAGCAGCGCGATCGTCGGGCCGAGGCCCATCGCTTCCTTGATCTGCGGGAACACGTACAGCCCGACGACACTGCCGAAGCTCCCGAGCATGCCGGTCACGCCGGTGCCGAGGGTGCGGATGTCGCTGCGGTAGGACAGCGCCGCGATCGACTTGCCGTTCGCGCCGGGTCCGGCCGAATGGAAGAAGATGAACAGGAACGGCAGCAGGAACCCGATCGCGATCGGCAGCTTCCCGAAGCCCAGCCCCATCACCAGCAGGATGGCGAACGCGAACGCGTAGCCGACCGCCGAGCTGACCCGCAGCCCGATCTTGCGGCCGAAGTAGGCCGACAGCGCGCCGCCGACGATCCCGGCGACGTTGAAGATCATCGACCCGAGCGTGGCCGTTTCGAATTTGTCGCCGAAGATCGCGAGGCTGATCACCGGCAGGTACCAGCCGATCGCGAAGTACTGCATCGCCTGGGTCAGCGAGATCGCCGTGGACAGGAAGGTGCGCTGCAGGTACGGCTTGCGGAACAGCACGCCCGCCTGCCGGAAGCCGATCTTGCGCTCCTCGGCGGCGGTGTCGTCGGCGCTCGCGGTTCCCGGCGTCACCTGGAAACCGTAGATCCGGCGGAGGCTGCTCGCCGCTTCGGACAGCCGCCCCTTCGCCGCGAGCCACGACGGGCTTTCGGCGAGGAACGCGATCTGCAGCACCAGCAGCGCGAGCGCGAAGACCCCGGCCGAGCCGACCGACCAACGCCAGATCTCCACCGAAACGCCAGCTTGGTAGAACAGCAGCGTCAGCGCGAGGTTCACCGTGGTGGCGACGTACCAGACGGACTGCCACAGGTTCAGCCGTCCGCGCAGCTTCGCCGGGGTGTACTCGGCGAGCAGGGCCATGGCGACCGCGAAGTCGATGCCGTAGGCGACGCCGACCAGCCCGCGCCCGGCCCAGACCGCCTCGAAACTGCCCCCGGTGGCGGTGAGCACCGCGCCGAGCCCGGCGATCGCCTTCGCCGCGATGAGCGGTTTGACCCGGCCGATCCGGGCGGCCAGCCAGCCGCCCGCCGGGTTGAACAGGATGGCGACCGCGGGCGCGGTCGCGGTAAGCAGGCCGACCTGGCCCGCGCTGAGGCCGAGCTCCTTGGTCATCGGCGAGAGTCCGGCGCCGAGCGCGGCGTTCGAGTAGGCGTCCAGGAACAGCCCGCCCAGGACCAGGTACCACAGCAGGTTCGCCTTGCGCGGCAACTTCGACAACGTGTTGATCAGCGCGGTGACCTGCGAAACATTCGCGATCGATCGCGGCGCTGCGACCGTGGGAGAACTCATGTCGAGGGCCGCACCGCCCCGGCCTGTCCGCCGCGCACCGACGGCATCGCCGCCGCCTTCGACGAGCGGCTGCCGTTCGAGCTGACCGAGGGTCAGCAGCAGGTGATCGACGAGATCTCCGCCGACCTCTCGCGCACCCGCCCGATGCACCGGCTGCTCCAGGGCGAGGTCGGCTCGGGCAAGACGATCGTCGCCCTGCACGCGATGCTGCAGGCGGTCGACGCGGGCAGGCAGTGCGCGCTGCTCGCGCCGACGGAAGTCCTCGCCGCCCAGCACTACCGGTCGCTGCGGGCGATGCTCGGTGACCTCGGCACTGCGGGCGAGCTGGGCGCGGCCGAGCAGTCGACGAAGGTGGTGCTGCTGACCGGTTCGATGTCGGTGGCGGCCAAGAAGGCGGCGCTGCTGGACGCGATGACCGGCGAGGCGGGCCTGGTCATCGGCACGCACGCGCTCATCCAGGACGCGGTGGAGTTCTTCGACCTCGGCCTGGTTGTGGTCGACGAACAGCACCGCTTCGGCGTCGAACAGCGAGATGCCCTGCGCGCCAAGGCCAAGGACGGCATCAGCCCGCACCTGCTGGTGATGACGGCCACCCCGATCCCGCGCACCATCGCGATGACCACGCTCGGCGACCTGGAGACCTCCACTCTCACCCAGCTGCCTAGGGGCCGCTCGCCGATCGTGTCGAAGGTGGTGCCGCGCAAGCTGCATCCGGGCTGGGTGGACCGGGCCTGGGAGCGCATTCTCGAAGAGGTCGGCGCGGGCAGGCAGGCGTATGTGGTGTGCTCGCGCATCGGCGAGGACCCCGACGCCCCGCCCGCCAAGGGCAAGAAGTCGGCCGAGGAGAAGGAAGGCCCGACCACCCAGGCGGCGGTCGAGATGTACGAGACGCTGAGCGCGGGCGCGCTGTCCGGCGTGCGGGTCGGGCTGCTGCACGGGCGCCTGCCGTCGGACGAGAAGGACCAGGTGATGCGTCAGTTCAACGACGGCGGCATCGATGTCCTGGTCTGCACCACGACAGTCGGCGGCAGCCCGGCCATCTGGCCGACCGGCTGCCCG
>NZ_JBSFNS010000180.1:0-11690 GCF_053587275.1 Amycolatopsis sp. NPDC003676 | reverse complement strand
ACCCGGCGACGCCGTACCAGGCCGGGGTCGACCTGGCCGCGCAGCTGGGCGCCGACCTGATCACCTTCCGCGGCAACCGGCACACCGCCGCCCTGGTGGCGGGCGACCGCTGCCTCGACGAGGCCGTCATCGACTACCTGGTCGACCTCGCCGCGCCCGGCGCCGGTCTCACCTGCTGAACCGGATCGGCGCGCAGCCAAAAGCCGTGAGGGCCACCCTGAGGGAATCAGATTCCCTCAGGGTGGCCCTCACGGCAGTTCCCCGGCCGGGACCGGAGCATGGCTGGCGAGTGCGGGACCGGAACTCAGTCGGACGTCTCGGCGAATCGCGCGGTCACGGCTTCCCGGCCGCGTTTGCTCAGTTCGCCGAAGAGGCGCAGCCGGGCGAGGCCGCCGTCCGGGTAGATGTCCAGGCGGATCTCGGTTACCTCGGGGCCGTCGTCCGCCAGGGCGAAGCGGTGGCGGGTGTCGGGCTGCAACCTGGTGCGCGGCAACAACTCCACCCACTCGCCCTCGTCCACGCGGCCGCTCACCGAAGCCCAGCCGGGCGCGTTTCCCTTGAGGTTGCTGGTGTCCAGCTCCACGAACCGGATCAAGCCCGCGCCCGCCAGCCGCACCGTCGCCCAGTCGTTGCCGTCGTCTCGGCGGCGGGCGGTTTCCCAGCCTTCCGCCTGGTGCGCGGCGAGGCCCGGCGAGAGCATGTTGTTCGGCGACGAATAAAACATGTCGCTGCATCCGGTGACAACCGCGCCGTTTTCCAAAGCTGCCAGGTCCAGCGAGCGCGGGTCGAGCAGCGAGGGGTCCGGCACCGGCGAACCGTGTACTCGCAGTCGTGCGACGCCGCCGTCAGGGTGCTGGGTGAGGCGTACGTGGGTGTAGCGACGCGGGGACGTCACCTTGTAGTAGTTCTCCGAGTCGCCGACCGCCGGTTCGTGGTCGACCAGGACGTCCCAGTCCGCGTCCTGCAGCTCAGCCGCACTCGGGTAGCCGGGGACCGAAGTCGCCGCCACGGACACGAAGGGCGGGTAGTTGCCCTTGAAGAACGCCGTGTCCACCACCACTCCGGACACCACGCCGCCGAGGCCGAGGCGGACCAGGGCGTGGTCGTCGCCGGGTTCGCGGTGCCGCCGGGTCTCCCAGCCGTCGTACACCTGGCCTTTCGGTCCGAACGTTTCAGCGCGGTGCGCCGGCCGCCACGGGTTGACCAGGTTTTCCTTTTCGGCGAACAGTTCATCGCTCGCCCACATCACGGTGCCCCCGAACAGGCGCGAGGCCAGATCGGGCTGGGTAGTCCACTCCGGACGGTCGGACACGTGCTCCTCCATCTCTTCAGCAATTGCCCCGGGTCAGCAAAGTCCCCCTCGGCTCGTCGCCGGTCACCGGCTCGCCGCGCAGCCAGGTGCCGCGCACGACACCCGCGAGCGGACGCTGGTCGTACGCGCTCACCGGGTTGCGGTGCGCGAGCTTCGCGACGTCCACGACGAAGGCTTCATCCGGCGCGAAGACGCAGAAATCGGCGTCCCCGCCCACTTCCAGCTTGCCCTTGCGCGTCATCCCCACCTGCGCGGCCGGCCGCTCGGCCATCCACCGCACCACGTCGACGAGACCGAAGCCGCGCTGGCGGGCCTGCGTCCAGATCGCGGGCAGACCGAGCTGCAGGCTGGAAATACCACCCCAGGCGAGACCGAAATCGCCGGTGTCAAAGCGTTTCAGCTCCGGCGTGCACGGCGAATGGTCGCTGACGATCGTATCGATCGTGCCGTCGGCCAAACCCTGCCACAGCAATTCCCGGTTCGCCGCCTCGCGGATCGGCGGGCAGCACTTGAATTGCGTTGCCCCGTCCCGGATTTCCTCCGCGACGAACGACAGGTAGTGCGGGCAAGTTTCCACCGACAGCGCGACACCCTCACGGCGCGCGCTGGCGATCAGCGGCAAAGCGTCCGAAGAGGACAGATGCAGGACGTGCGCGCGAGCGCCGGTGCGCCGAGCCGCTTCGATCACGTGCGTGATGGCCAGGTTTTCCGCGCCGCGCGGGCGGGAACCGAGGAAGTCGTGGTACTTCTCGCCGTGCGGATCGGGGGCCGCGTCGATCGCTTCGGAATCCTCCGCGTGCACAATCATCTGCGCGTCGAACGACTTCAGCTCGCGCAGCGCGGATTCCAAGCCAGCAGCGTCCAGCGGAGGGAACTCGTCGACGCCGGAGTGCAGCAGGAAGCATTTGAAGCCGAAGACGCCCTCGTCGTGCAGCCCGCGAAGATCGCCTTCGTTGCCGGGAATCGCGCCGCCCCAGAACCCGACGTCCACGTGCACCCGGCCGCTCGCCGCCTTGCGCTTGACCTCCAGCGCGGCCACGTCGACCGTCGGCGGCAGGCTGTTGAGCGGCATGTCCACGATCGTCGTGACGCCACCGGCCGCGGCCGCGCGCGTCGCGGTCTCGAAGCCCTCCCACTCGGCCCGGCCGGGGTCGTTGACGTGTACGTGGGTGTCTACGAGACCGGGCAGCAGCACCTCGTCTTCGCCCAGGTCAACGACCCGCGCGCCGGCCATCTCGACGACGCCGGGTTCGACCGCGACGATCCGGCCGTCCTGAACACCGATCGTCGCCGGCCCGAGACCGGCGGGGGTCACCGCACGCGCGGCCCGCACCACGAGGTCCATCGACGGCATCCTCCAGTTCCACGTTACGGAAATAGTCTTTCGCTCACCGAGATTAGACACGTCCTTCCCGGCTCGTCAACGCCGTCCCTCCCACGTTACGGTCACCAGGTGGAGTTGGAAGCCGAGTTCACCAGCGAGCCGTTCCGCGGCGAGGGCGCACCGCCGGAGCACGCCGTCCGCGCTCGCGACGCCGCCGACGCGGCCGGGCTCGACACCGACTTCGGCCCGCTCGGGACCCTGGCCCGCGGGAGCGCCGACGAACTGTTCGCCGCCCTGCCGTCGATCGCCCGCGCCGCCCTCGAAGGCGGGGCCACCCGGGTGACGCTGCAACTGCGCCGGACCGACGATTCCGACACCGTTCCGGCGGTCGAACTCAACAGCGCGCTGTCGCGATTGATCGCCGACGTGGAACGCGAACTCGGCTCGAAACTCCGCGATCTCGACCGCCCGGAAAAGCAGCGCGCGGTGCGCCTGCTGCGCGAGCGAGGGGCCTTCAACCTGCGGAAATCGGTTTCGGCGGTCGCGGAAGAACTGGGCGTCACGCGGTTCACGGTCTACAACTACCTCAACCGGGAAGCCGACTGAAAGAGCCGCGGGCAACGATTCAACAAAGTGTTGACGCACGCTCGGCCCGGCCGTACGGTCAGCGGAACACCACCTCCCCGGAGGAGATTCCGTTGCCGCTCGCACTCGCCGAGTTCAACTCCGCATCCGCTGCCGAACTCCGGCCGACGCTCACTGCCTGCCTGGCTGTGCCGCGCTGGGTCGACACGGTGCTCGAAGGCCGCCCGTACGCCGACTTCGCCGCGCTGAGCAAGAGCGCGGACAGCGCGACTCCGTTGCGGCGCAACGAGATCCGCGACGCGATCGCCGCGCACCCGAGGATCGGGGAACGCCCGACCAGCAAGGGCAGTGACGCCGACTGGTCCCGTTCGGAGCAGTCCGGAGTGGACAATGCGGACGAATTCGCCGCCGCCAACGCCGAATACGAAGAACGGTTCGGGCACGTTTTCCTGGTGTGCGCGAGCGGCCGCAGCGGCGAGGAACTGCTCGCGAACCTGCGCTCCCGGCTCGGCAACGACCCGGACACCGAACTCGACGTCGCCGGCGCGGAGCTGGCCAAGATCGCGCAACTGCGCCTGGCGAAAGCGGTAACAGCATGAGCCTCGTGACTACCCACGTCCTCGACACCGCGACCGGCAAGCCCGCCGCCGGGATCGCCGTGCGCTTCGAGCGCCAGGACGGCTCGCTGATCGCCGAAGGCGCGACCGACGACGACGGCCGCATCCGCGACCTCGGCCCGGACACGCTCGACCCCGGGGTGTACCGGCTGATCTTCGACACCGGGAGCTACCTCGGCCCGGAGGCGTTCTTCCCCGACGTCACGATCGCTTTCCGGATCGTCGACGGCACGTCGCACCACCACGTGCCGGTGCTGCTGAGCCCGTTCGCCTATTCCACCTATCGCGGGAGCTGACATGGGAATCTCGTTGGGCCCCAACCAGTACGGCAAGGCCGAGGTGCGCCTCGTCACCGTCCGGCGCACCGGCGGCGTGCACCACCTGCGCGACCTCACGGTGTCCTCGGCATTGCGCGGCGACCTGTCGGCCACGCACCTGACCGGCGACAACTCCGCCGTGCTGGCCACCGACACGCAGAAGAACACGATGTACGCCTTCGCCAAGCAGCAGGACGTCGGCGAGATCGAGGACTTCGCCCTCCGGCTCGGCAGGCGGTTCGTGGACACGCAGGAAAAGATCACCGGCGCGCGGATCTCCGTCGAAGAGCAGGAGTGGGACCGCATCACGGTGGACGGCGCGCCGCACGACCACTCGTTCAGCAGCTCCGGCGGCGAACGCCGCACCACCACCGTCACCGTGCACGCCGACCGCGCCTGGGTCGTGTCCGGAGTGGACGGTCTGGTGGTGCTCAAGTCCACCGGGTCCGAATTCCACGGTTACCCGAAGGACGAGTACACCACGCTCGCCGAAACCGACGACCGCATTCTCGCCACCGCCGTCACCGCGCGCTGGCGTTACGAGGGATTCACCGGGATCGACTGGGCCAAGAGCCATCGGGAGATCCGGCAGACGCTCCTGGAGACGTTCGCCACCAAGCACAGTCTTTCGCTGCAGCAGACCCTGTACGCGATGGGCGAAGCCGTGCTGCGGGCACGGCCGGAAGTAGCCGAGATCCGGTTCTCTCTGCCCAACAAGCATCACTTCCTCGTCGATCTAAGCCCCTTCGGCCTCGAGAACCACAACGAGGTGTTCTACGCCGCCGACCGCCCGTACGGCCTCATCGAAGGCACGGTGGTCCGCGACGAAGCCGAAGAGCCCGGCCCGGCCTGGACCGACGCCGTGCTCTAGCCCCGAGTCCCCTCCGGGAGAGCGCATGTCAGTGACACAGGAACGACCTTCTCGGCACCCCGTGGACGTGCGGCCTCCGCTGCCGCAACTGATCCTCGGAGGAATCCAGCACGTAGCGGCCATGTACGCCGGAGTGGTGGCCCCACCGCTCGTCATCGGCGCGGCCGTCGGCCTCTCCCCCGGCCAGCTCACGCTGTTGATCAGCGCGGCGCTGTTCACCGCGGGGCTGGCCACCCTGTTGCAGACCCTCGGCTTCTGGCGTTTCGGCGCGAGACTGCCGCTGGTCAACGGCGTCACTTTCGCCGCCGTAGCGCCAATTCTGTCCATCGCGGCACAGCATCGCGACGGCAACGCGTTGGGCGTCGTGTACGGCGCCACGCTCGTCGGCGGCGTGTTCATCGTGCTCGCCGCACCGTTTTTCTCCAAGCTGACGCGGTTTTTCCCGCCGGTGGTGACGGGGACGGTCATCACGCTCATCGGGATTTCCCTGCTGCCGGTCGCCGTGCAGTGGATCGCCGCCCAGCACAAATCGGCCAAGCCCAGCGGGCTCGTGCTGGCCGGGATCACGCTGGTCGCGGTGCTGCTCTTCACCCGGTTCCTGACCGGGTTCTGGAGCCGGATCGCGCTGCTGCTCGGCCTGGTCGCGGGCACCGCCGTGGCGTGGCCGCTCGGCCAAGTCGACACGTCGACGCTCCGGCAGGCCCCGGTGTTCGGCATCGTGACGCCGTTCCACTTCGGCACTCCGTCGTTCGACATCGCGGCGATCGTCTCGATGCTCATCGTGATGCTGGTGATCATGGCGGAAAGCACCGCCGACCTGCTGGCACTCGGCGAGATCGTGGACCGGCCGACCACCAGCCGCGTACTGGCCGACGGCCTGCGCGCGGACGGGCTTTCCACCGCCGTCGGCACGATCTTCGGCGGGTTCGCCTGCACGGCGTTCGCGCAGAACATCGGGCTCGTGTCGCTCACCCGCATGGTGAGCCGGTACGTGGTCGCGGCCAGCGGCGTGGTGCTCGTGCTGCTGGGTGTGTTCCCGATGACCGGCGGGATCGTCGCGCTGGTGCCGCAGCCGGTGCTCGGCGGGGCCGGGCTGGTGCTGTTCGGGAGCGTCGCGGTGAGCGGCATCCGGACGCTCGCGAAGGCGTCGTTCGAGCATCCGATCAACGTGGCGATCGTCGCCGCGTCGCTCGGCGTCGGGCTGATCCCGATCGTCATGCCGGACTTCTACTCCGGGTTCCCGGCGGCACTGCAGGTCGTGCTCAACTCCGGGATCAGCGCGGGCTGCGTGACCGCGGTGGTGCTCAACCTGGTGCTCCGGCCGCGCTTGATAGAACGCTCTACTGTCAAGGAGCTATCCTCGGTGGCGTGACTGGCACCAAGGACCGCATCCTCGCCGCCGGGGCGGAGTTGTTCCGGCAAGGCGGGTACGCAGGCACCGGCATGAAGCAGATTGTCGAGAAGGCCGGCGCGCCCTTCGGGTCGGTGTACCACTTCTTCCCCGGCGGCAAGGAACAGCTGGGCGAAGAAGTGGTACGCACCTCGGGGATGCAGTACGCGCAACTGTTCGAAGTCTTCATCGCCCCGGCGCCGGACCTGATCACCGGCCTCGAAACGTTCTTCGCGGGCGCGGTCACCACACTGCTTGACACCGATTACGTCGAGGGCTGCCCGATCGCGACCGTCGCGCTCGAAGTGGCGACCACGAACGAACCCCTGCGCAAGGCCACCGCGGACGTGTTCGAGGCGTGGACCAAAGCGGGCACCAAGGGCTTCTCCGCTTTCGGCCTTCCAGAGGAGCACGCCCGCACGCTCACGCTCGCCTTGGTGACCAGCCTGGAGGGCGCGTTCGTGTTGTGCCGCTCCATGCGGACGACTGAACCGATGGCGGTCGCGGGCGCGGCGGTGGTCGACGTAGCGCGACGGCTGCTGACCGAACTGGGTGACGACGGGAAACGCCGCATCGGGGACGGCTAAGCTGGAACCAACATCCGGGTCCGCGGGAGGTGGCCGGTGTTCGGTCTCAGCATCGACCACATCGTGATTCTGCTGCTCGCCGGGTTGTTCATCCTCGGCCCGGAACGGCTGCCCGAGGCCGCGCGCTGGGTCGCGCAGACCGTGAAACGGGCCCGCGGGTTCGCCGCGGGCACCAAGGCCCAGCTGGAATCGGAGCTCGGCCCGGAGTACCAGGAACTGCGGAAACCGTTGCAGGAACTGCAGTCCCTGCGGATCGGCAATCCCCGGGCGGCCGTGACGAGGTATTTGCTCGACGACACTCCCCCGGTCGCCAGCCCGGCGCCCCCGCCCGCTCCGGTGGCGGTTCCGTTGCGGGCGAACGAGCGGCCGCCGGTCGATCCCGACGCCACCTGATCATTCCGCCGCGCGCCACGCCCATCCGGCCAGCACGAGCAGTTCGACCAGTTCCAGCACCGCCATCACGCGTTCCACGAGCCCGGTCGCGACGGTCGGCAGATGCTGCCCGAACGCGACATTAGCCGCGAACGGAATGAGAAACGGCAGAAAGAACGGCACCGCGGTCAACGCCAGAATGCGCGACCAGCGCGCGTAACGTCGCCATTGCGGAGAATTCCGATGCGCCCAGCCGAGCAGCCAGCCGGCTAACGGCAAACTCACACAACTGATCCCGGTCGCGCCCAGATGCACTTTGCCGACCCACGACACCGCATTTCCTTGCGGGTCCTTCGTGAACAGCGCCACCGCCGCGAGCCCGGCGCACCAGGCGACCATCGCTACGACCGTCAGCGGCCCGTACAGGATCCTCCGGCGGCGCAGGACCAGCGCCACCACCACCGAACCGGCCGACGTCAGCAGCATCGCCGCCGCCCACATCCACCAGCCGGGAGTCCAGGCGTAGTCGCTGAGCATCGCGCTGACCGGGTCGATCGGCCCCCAGTAGCGGTCGACGTGCAGCACCACGAGGAACGCGGCCGCGGCGAGCACCGCGGCCACCGCCGCGCCGAGCGCGCGTTTCGTTCCTTTCGCCGACGGGGCTGGCGCCGGCGCCTGGATCGGCACCGGGGTCAGTTCTGTCGCCACTACTGGTTCTCCGCTCGCCCGTCCGATTTTCCGAAGCATATCCTGGCCGCGAACTCGTCGCTTTCGGACAGTCTGGCCGAATTGCCGCGCATTCTCAGCGTCCTGCCAGAAAACGTGACTACCCTCGCGGCCGTTCACTGCTTGCTAAAGACGGGAAATTCATGCCTGCCGCGCGCGGTACGGAATTGCGGCTGCTCCTGCTCGCGGTGGCGATCGTCTGGTTCGCTTTCCTCCTCGTGGACGCGAACGCCTTGGGGCAGATCACCTTCTCGATCGTCGGCTACGGCGCGTCGTTCACCGCGGTCGCCGCGGTGGCGCACCTCGCGGTCCGGCGCTGGGCCCCGTACGCGGACCCGCTGATCCTGCCGTGCACCGTGCTGCTGAACGGGCTTGGCCTGGTGGTGATCCACCGGATCGACCTCGGCCTCGCCGAACAGGCGGTGCAGCGCGGCAAGGCGTACTCGGCCGTCGCCGGGCAGCAGGTGCTGTGGACGGTCGTGGCGCTGGTGTTGTTCCTGGCCGTGCTCGGGTTCGTGCGCGATCACCGGGTGCTGACCCGGTACGGCTATCTCGCCGGGCTGGCCGGGATCGTCGCGGTCCTGCTGCCCGCGCTGCTGCCGGCGTCGCTGTCGGAAGCGGGCGGCGCGAAGGTGTGGATCAGGATCGGCCCGCTGTCGCTCCAGCCGGGCGAATTCGCGAAGCTGCTGCTGATCGTCTTCGCCGCGACCACCCTGGTGGCGAAACGGGAGTTGTTCCGCGTGGCCGGACGGAAGGTGCTCGGCGTCGAACTGCCGCGGGCGCGCGACCTCGGGCCGATCATCCTCGCCGCGCTCGGCTGTGTGGCGGTGCTGGCGTTCGAGAAGGAACTCGGCGCCTCGCTGCTGTTCTTCGGGATCGTGCTGGTGATGATCTACCTCGCGACCGAGCGGGTGATCTGGGTGTACGCCGGGCTGACGGTGTTCGCCGGCGGGTGCGTGCTGGCGTACTTCCTGTTCAACCACGTGCGGCAGCGGGTCGCGAACTGGATGGACCCGCTCGCGACCTACGACCAGGCCGGCGGCGGGTACCAGGTCGCGCAAGGGCTGTTCGGCCTCGGCACCGGTGGCATGGGCGGAACCGGCCTCGGCGCGGGCAGGCCGGACATCGTGCCCGAAGCGAACACCGACTTCATCACCGCCAGCATCGGCGAGGAGCTCGGCTTCCTCGGGTTGGCCGCGGTGCTGATGCTGTACCTGCTGATCGCCCTGCGCGGAATGCGGCACGCGCTGGCCGTCCGCGACAGCTTCGGCAAACTCCTCGGCGGCGGACTCGCGTTCACCGTGGTGATGCAGATCTTCGTGGTCGTGGGCGGGGTGACGAAGCTGATCCCGGAAACGGGCATCACCGCGCCGTTCCTGTCGAAGGGCGGCTCGTCGCTGCTCGCGAACTACATCCTGGTCGCTTTGCTGCTGCGGATCTCGGACGCGGCGCGCAAGCCGAGCGCGACCGATCCGGTGCAGGCGGTGCGGGCACCGTTGGCGGAAGCGGGAACAGTGCTGGTCAGACGGCCGCAGTGAGCTAGATGACGGGACAGGGACGGCTTGGGGACGCCGCACGACAGCGTGTCTCCCGTCCGGTCATCGACTGCGAAAGGACTGACATGTCATCGAGGGGAATGCTGCGGCTCGCCGGAGCCGGCGCGGCCGCGGCAATGCTGACTGCCGCCTTGTCCGGAACCGCCTCCGCGGGGGAACAATCCGTCACCGCCATCGCGAACTTCTACATCCAGCGAGCGGGAACCAGCGTCTGCCTGGACAGCAACACCAAGGGGGATGTCTACACGCTCAAGTGCAACGAGGGGCGGAACCAGGTGTGGACCAACTACGCCCCGGGCAAGTTCCGGAACCTGGAGACCAACGCCTGCCTCGCCGCGAGCAGAACGGCCGTGTTCACCACGACCTGCTCGTCCAACACCACTGACTGGACGACGTCGTCCACGACGAACAAGTACTTCAAGAACGTGCAGACCGGGCTCTGCCTGAACAACAGCGGGGGCAGCCCCGAAGCCGTCGGGGTGCGGATCTGCCACGCGCCGACCGCGCTGTGGACCGTGGAACGAGCCTGATGCTGGAACCGGTGGGCCGTTCTCGCGGACGGCCCACCGCGCCGGTTACCGGTTTTCGCGCAGCCGAGCGCTCGCCTTCGCCAGCTCGCCAGCGATCGACGACTCACCCACCGACTCTTCAGCGACCCCGCAACCGAGCGCTCGCCTTCACCAGCTCGCCAGCGATCGACGATTCGTCGGCCGTCTTGAGCCGTCCCTTCTCCACCACCGTTTTCCCGCCCACGAACAGTTTCCGCAGCGGCGGCGGCGCGGCCAGCACCAGCGCCGCGACCGGGTCGTCGATACCGGCGTAGTTCAGCCCGCTCAGGTCCCACACCGCCAGATCCGCGAGCTTCCCGACGTCCACCGAGCCCATCTCGCCCTCCCGGCCGAGGCAGCGCGCGCCGCCCATTGTGCCTAGCCACAACGCTTCCCGCGTGGTCAACCCGGTCGGCCCGCCGCGTTGCCGGGCTTGCAGCAACGCCTGGTGCAGCTCCTCCGCCAAGCCGCCGGATTCGCTGGAAGCCGCGCCGTCGACGCCCAAACCGACCGGAGCGCCCGCGTCGAGCAAGTCCCGCACCGGAGCGATTCCGCTGCCCAGGCGGCCATTCGACGTCGGGCAATGCGCGGAACCCGTAGCAGTCGCGCCGAAACGGCGGATCGCGTCCGGCGCGAGGTGGACGGTGTGCGCGAGCCAGACGTCCGACGCCAGCCAGCCCAGTTTGTCCGCGTATTCCGCGGGCGTGAGGCCGGTTTCGGCGAGGCATTGCTTTTCCTCGTCCTGGGTTTCGGCCAGGTGCGTGTGCAGCCGGATGCCTTTGCGGCGCGCCAGTTCGGCCGACTCGGTCATCAATCGCTCGGTGACGGTGAACGGCGAGCACGGGCCTGCCGCGATCTGCAGGTGCGCGCCCGGCGAGGCGTCGTGGTAGCGGTCGATCGCGGCTTCCGTGCCGAGCAGGGCGTTCTCGGCGGTCTCGACCAGGCTGTCCGGCGGCAGCCCGCCGTCCGATTCGCCGCGGTCCATCGAGCCGCGGACCAGGTGCAGCCGCAGGCCGATCCGCTCCCGCGCGGCGACGAGCGCGGCCACCTGATCGCCGCCGTCGGACGGGAAGACGTAGTGGTGGTCGGCGACTGTCGTGCAGCCGGTCAGGGCGAGCCGCGCCATTCCGGCGGAGCCCGCGGCGTGCGTGATCTCCGCGTCCAGCTTGGCCCACACCGGGTACAGCGCGACCAGCCACTCGAACAGCGTGTGGTCGGCGGCGAGGCCCCGGGTGGCCCATTGGTACAGATGGTGGTGCGTGTTCACGAGGCCCGGCGTGACGAGGCAACCAGCGGCATCGACGCGTTCGTCCGCCTCGCCGGTGAAGGCTCCGTCGCCGACGGCGGCGATGCGGTCGTCCTCGAGCACGACGTGCCCGTTGCGGTACTCGGGACCGCTGACCGTCGCGATCGCGGCGTTCTCGACGACTGTCCGCATGCGCTCTCCTCAAGATCTCGTGAGTGGCAATCCCGGTTAGAACCGGG
>NZ_JBSFNS010000179.1:0-11867 GCF_053587275.1 Amycolatopsis sp. NPDC003676 | reverse complement strand
TATCCTACGCCTCCCTGCGGTTCGGGGGTGCTTGTCAAGGCATCTTTCCCGCCTTGACAAGCACCCCCGAACCGTCAGCACACTCGGCTTCGGGGTGCCCCACGCAACCACCAGCGATGTCGCCGCCAGGCGACGAGCCGCCCGCACAGCCCACTCACAGCAACCACACATCGCCCCCACACCCGCAAACCGCACCCTCAGGTCATGCCCCTCCGCGCACGACTAGCCGCCCACCCGCGACGGCGATCCCTGCGCACGAAACTGACCGTCTCGGTAGTAATCCTCCTCTCCCTGGTCTGCCTGACCATCGGCGTAATCAGCGAATTCGCCCTGCGCGCCTTCCTCCTGACCCAAACCGACACCCAGCTCTCCGCAGCCACCGCCCGCGCCCTCGACTTCGCCACCCACCCAGGCCCACCCGGCAACGAACGCAACCCCCTAGACGCCCCAGGCCAAGGCGCAGGCACAGTCACCGCCCACTTCGACTCCGACGGCGAAGACGGCACCGGCGGCTGGCTCTCCCCCCACGGCCAACGCATCACCCTCACCCCGGACGAACTGACGGCCCTGCAAAACCCCCCAACAACCGGCCGCCCCTACACCCGCACCCTGGGCACCCTCGGCGATTACCGCCTGACCGCAATCCCCATCCCCGACGGCATAGTCATCACCGGCGTCCCCCTAGCCCCCATGCAACAGACGCTGCTGACCGTCGGCCTGATCCTCTTCGGCGTAGCCGCAGCCGGAGTAACGGGAGCAGCCTTCCTAGGCGCCTTCGCAGTCCGCCGAACCCTTCGCCCCCTGGAACGCGTAGCGGAGACCGCCTCCCGAGTCTCCGAACTCCCGCTGGACCGAGGCGACGTAGACCTGTCCGTCCGAGTCCCAGCCCAAGACACCGACCCTCGCACCGAAGTCGGCCAAGTAGGCGCAGCACTGAACCACATGCTGGGCCACATCTCCTCCGCCCTGGAAGCCCGCCACGCCAGCGAACTACGCGTCCGCAGATTCGTCGCGGACGCCAGCCACGAACTCCGCACCCCACTGGCCGCCATCCGCGGCTACGCCGAATTAGCCGGACGATCCGACAGCCACGCCCCGCCAGACGTAGCCCATTCGATGACCAGAATCGAATCCGAAGCCGACCGCATGACGGCCCTGGTCGAAGACCTCCTCCTGCTAGCCCGCCTGGACGCAGGCCGCCCGCTAGACGTCGCCGAAGTAGACCTGACCCGCCTGGTAGCGGACGCGGTCAGCGACGCCCACGTCGCCGGTCCACACCACGTCTGGCAACTCGCCCTACCGGACGAACCGATCCTCGTACTGGGCGATGTCCAACGCCTGCACCAAGTTCTGGCGAACCTGCTGGCGAACGCCCGCGTCCACACGCCACCCGGCAGCACCGTCATCACCGCCCTGACCCGATCCGCGGACGGCAGCGCCGTGGTGACGGTGACCGACGACGGCCCGGGCATCCCGCCCGAACTACAGCCAGCGGTATTCGAACGCTTCGCCCGCGGAGATTCGTCACGATCGCGAGCAGCCGGGTCAACCGGACTGGGCCTGGCGATCGTCTCGGCAGTACTGACCGCACACCACGGCACCATCGCGATGCGCAGCCGCCCAGGCCAGACGTCCTTCGCCGTCCGCCTGCCGATCGCAGTCCCGGCACAGCGAGCCCATGACCCCAGGTCCCACAGCGGGCACACAGGGTAGGCACATCCCGGCCCCAGGTCGCGCCGCGAGGCTGACCGCATGACCGCAGTCGCGACCCATCCAGCCGTCCCCGCCACGCCGGAACAGCGCGGCGAACCGAGGTGGGCGCGCCCGAGCCTCGTGCTGCTGCTCGTCGCGACCGCCGCGCTGTACCTGTGGGATCTGAGCGCATCCGGCTGGGCCAACGCGTTCTACTCCGCCGCCGCCCAAGCCGGATCGCAAAGCTGGAAGGCGCTGTTTTTCGGCTCCACCGACGCCGCCAACGGCATCACCGTGGACAAGACGCCCGCCGCGCTCTGGGTGATGAGCCTGTCCGCGCGGCTGTTCGGAGTGAACGCCTGGAGCATCCTGGTGCCGCAGGCACTGATGGGCGTCGGCTCCACGTGGCTGCTCTACGCGACCGTGCGACGTACTTCCGGTGCGGCGGCGGGGTTGCTAGCTGGCGCGGTGCTCACACTTACCCCGGCAGCGGCACTGATTTTCCGCTTCAACAACCCGGACGCGCTGCTCGTCCTGTTGCTGATCGCCGCTGCCTATTGCACCGTCCTGGCGATCGAGAAGGCCAGCCCTCGGTGGCTCGTTTTCGCGGGCGCAGCAGTCGGATTCGGCTTTCTCGCCAAGATGCTGCAAGCGTTTCTCGTCCTGCCCGCCTTCGCACTCGCCTACCTTGTCGCCGCGCCGATCACTCTAGGCAAACGCTTCCTGCACCTGCTCGCCGGACTCGCCGCCGTCGTGGTTTCGGCAGGCTGGTACCTCGCCGTCGTGGCAGTGTGGCCAGCCGCCGACCGGCCGTACATCGGCGGGTCCCAAAACAACAGCCTGCTCGAACTCACCTTGGGGTACAACGGTTTCGGCCGCATCACCGGGGACGAGACCGGCAGCGTCGGCGGAAGTCCGGGCGGCGGCTGGGGCAGCACCGGGCTGTTTCGGTTGTTCGGCAACGAAATGGCGGGCGGCATCGCGTGGCTGTTGCCTGCCGCGGTGCTCGGACTCGGCGCTGGCCTGTGGTTCACCCGTTACGCGCACCGCACCGACCGCAGCCGCGCTTCACTGCTGATCTGGGGCGGCTGGCTGATCGTGACCGCCACGGTATTCAGCTTCATGGGCGGGATCATCCATCCGTACTACACCGTCGCGCTCGCCCCGGCGATCGCCGCGCTCGTCGGGATCGCGGCCGTCCAGTTGTGGCGGATCCGCGGCAATCCAACCGCCGTAGGGCTTTTGAGCGGCGGTGTCGCACTGACGACAGTCACGGCCTATCTGTTGCTGGACAATTCGTGGCAACCCTGGCTCGCCCCGACAGTGCTCGTCCTCGGTCTTTTAGCCGCTATCGCACTGTTTTTCGCCCAGCACTTTGGTCGGATCGCCGCCATACTGGGCCTGGTAGTACTGCTCACGGGAACCGGCGCGTACACCATCGCCACCGCATCCACTCCGCACACCGGCGCGATCCCGTCCGCCGGACCGAATACGCGGCAGATGTTCGGCGGCGGCGGATTGCTCGGCACCACCTTGCCCGGCGCGAACCTGACAGCGCTGCTGCGGAACTCCGGCGAGCACCGATGGGCCGCCGCGACGGTCGGGTCCAACAACGCCGCCGGATACCAACTCGGCAGCGGGAAACCAGTCCTCGCGGTCGGCGGATTCAACGGCACCGACCCGTATCCGACGCTCGCGCAGTTCGAGCAGTACGTCCGCGAAGGCCAGATCCGCTACTTCCTCGGCGACGGCATGACGATGCGCGGCTCCAGCAGCGGAAGCGACGCCGCCGCCCGGATCGTCCAATGGGTGGCCGAGAACTACCAAATGACCACAGTGGACGGTGTGACCGTCTACGACCTGGCCGCCTGATTCCGTGCCGTGCGGCCAAGATCACCGGATCGGGCGTACGTCGCACAGCGCAAGCACAGGAACACCACAAGGTGGCCAAAGCCCCGCGGACAACGGTGAACGCATGAACGCCACCGCCCCCTCCCGCAGCGGCGCCCCGCGGCCCGGGACGACTCCGGTCGGCCTCGGCGGCCCGCATCCCGTGCTCGACGTCGTCATCCCGGTATACAACGAGGAAACCGACCTGGAGCCGTGCATCCGACGGCTCCAGGCGCATCTCGCCGAACGCGCCGGCTACCCGTACCGGATCACCGTCGCGGACAACGCGAGCACCGACAAAACCCTTGCGGTCGCCGAAGAACTGGCCCGCGAGTTCCCCGAGGTCGAGGTGCATCACCTCGACGAAAAGGGCCGCGGCCGCGCGCTGCAGGCGGTCTGGTCCGCCTCGGACGCCGCCGTGCTGGCCTACATGGACGTGGACCTGTCCACCGACCTCGCCGCGCTGGATCCGCTCGTCGCGCCGCTGTTGTCCGGACATTCGGACGTCGCCATCGGCAGCCGTCTCGCCCGCGGCGCCCGGGTGGTCCGCGGGCCGAAGCGCGAGTTCATCTCCCGCTGCTACAACCTGATCCTCCGCGGCACGCTGGCCGCCAGATTCTCCGACGCGCAATGCGGGTTCAAGGCGATCCGCGCCGACGTCGCCCGCGCACTGCTCCCCCACGTGCGCGACACCGGCTGGTTTTTCGACACCGAGCTGCTCGTGCTCGCCCAGCGCGCCGGACTGCGGATCCACGAGGTGCCGGTCGACTGGGTCGACGACCCGGACTCCTCCGTCGACCTCATCGCGACCGCCACCGCCGACCTCAAAGGCATCGCCAGGGTCACCCGCGCGACCTTCACCGGCGAGATTCCCGTGCACCGGCTGCGCGAACAGCTCGGCCGTGAACCGATCGGCGTGGAGGCCCCCGGAGTGTCCCCGAGCCTGGTGAAACAACTCGTGCGGTTCGCCGCGGTCGGCGTCGCCAGCACGGTCGCGTACCTGCTGCTTTTCCTGCTGCTGCGGACGATGGTCGGCGCGCAGGCGGCCAACTTCACCGCACTGCTCGTCACCGCGATCGCGAACACCGCGGTGAACCGGCGGGTGACCTTCGGCGTCCGCGGCCGGGCCGGCGCCGGACGGCATCAGTTCGAGGGGCTGATCGTGTTCGGCCTCGGACTGGCGCTGACCAGTGGTTCGCTCGCCTTGCTCAACCACACCACCCATCCCGGGCTCGTCCTGGAGACGACCGTGCTCGTGCTGGCGAACCTCGCCGCCACGGTGCTCCGTTTCCTGCTGCTGCGGGGCTGGGTCTTCAATCCGCGCCGTACCGCTACCGAGGAGTCGTCTTGAGCACTGTCCTGTCCGCCCGGCCTACCGCCCCGGACGCGCCGGATCGCGCGACGCCTCGCTGGATCCGTCCGTCGGTGTTCGGCCTCCTGGCGCTCACCGCAGTCCTGTACTTCTGGGACCTGACCGCTTCCGGGTTCGGCAACTCGTTCTACGCCGCCGCCGTGCAATCGGGCACGCAGAGCCTGAAGGCGTGGCTGTTCGGCTCGCTGGACGCCGGGAACGTGATCACTGTCGACAAACCGCCTGCCGCGTTGTGGGTGGGGACGGCTTTCGCACGCGTCTTCGGGTTCTCCAGCTTCACCGTGCTTGCCCCGCAGGCGCTCATGGGAGTCGGCTCGGTTGGCCTGCTTTACCTGACTGTTCGCCGGGTTTCCGGGCCGCTGCCGGGATTGCTGGCCGGTGCGATGCTCGCGCTGACGCCGGTCGCCGCGCTGATGTTCCGCTTCAACAACCCGGACGCGTTGCTCACGCTGCTGCTGATCGCCGGGGCGTACTGCACGGTGCGGGCGATCGAGAAGGCCAGGCCTCGGTGGCTCGTTTTCGCTGGCGTGGCAATTGGATTCGGGTTCCTGACGAAGATGATGCAGGCGTTCCTCGTGCTGCCCGCGTTCGCGCTGGCGTACCTGATCGCCGCGCCGACGGGGCTGGGGAAGCGGTTGCTGCACTTGGTTTACGCCGGGGTCGCGGTGGTTGTGTCGGCTGGGTGGTTCGTGGCGTTGGTGGAGTTGTGGCCGTCGGGGTCGCGTCCGTACATCGGCGGGTCGACCGGGGACAGCCTGCTGGAGCTGGCTTTGGGGTACAACGGGCTCGGGCGGATCTTCGGCGGGCAGGGCAACGGCGGCGGGATGGGCGGCGGTTTCGGCGGCGGCGGGAACAGCGCGTTCGGCGGCAGTTCGGGTCTCGGGCGGATGTTCGGCGCGAGTTTCGGCACCGAGGTCTCGTGGCTGCTGCCCGCCGCGCTGATCGGCTTGGTCGCCGGGTTGTGGTTCACCCGGCGGGCCGCGCGCACCGACCGGACCCGGGCGTCGCTGGTGGTCTGGGGCGGCTGGCTGCTCGTGACCGGGCTGGTGTTCAGTTTCATGAGCGGCACCGTGCACCCGTACTACGCGGTGCAGCTCGCGCCCGCGATCGCCGCGCTGGTCGCGATTTCCGGGCACTCACTGTGGTGCGGCCGGGCGCACACCGCGCCGCGGACGATGCTGGGCGGGATGATCGCGGCGACCGCGGTGTGGGACTTCATCCTGCTCGACCGCACGCCGGACTGGTTCCCGTTGCTGCGCTGGGCAATCGTGGTACTGGGGTTGCTCGTGAGCACCATCGTGGTGGTCGGGGTGCCGCGAGCGCGGACTGTTCTGATCGGTCTGGCGGCGGCGATTGTCCTGACACTCGGGGTCGGCACCGCCGGGTACGCGGTCGAGACGGTTTCCTTGCCGCACAGCGGTTCTATCCCTACTTCGGGTCCGCGTACCGGGGGCATGGGCTTCGGCGGCGGGATGGAAGAGGCCAGCGGCTCCGTCGGTCAACTGCTGGGCGGCACGACGACGAAATGGGCCGCCGCGACAACCGGGTCGCAGTCGGCGGCGAGCCTGGAGCTGGCGAGCGGCAAGTCGGTGATCGGCATCGGCGGATGGGACGGCAGCGATCCCGCTCCGACGCTGGAGGAGTTCAAGCAGTACGTCGCGGCGGGCGAAGTGGCGTACTACGTGGACGGCGGCCGAGGCGGCGGTCCTGGCGGCGGGTCGAACGACATCTCCGAGTGGGTGGCCGCGAACTTCACCGCGACCACTGTCGGTGGCGAAACTGTCTACCAGCTCACCCGGTGAGATCGCGGATCCTCAGCCTCCTCCCAGGAACGAGGCGCATTCTGGAAAGCACGGAGAGTCATCCGCAGGGAACGCCCGGGAGGTCACGATGGCCGGATATCCACGCTGGCACACCGCGAGCGAGCAGGGGCCGCGCGAGCGCAATGCCGACGCGGTGAGCGCCTACGCGGCCGCCGGGGCGCCTGGAATCACCTTCGCGCTCGCCGACGGCGTCGGGGACGACCCCGGCGCCGGACGGGCCGCCCGGGTCGCCGCCGCGGCCGCCGCGCGCACCCCCGTCGAATTCGGCCCGGTCAAAGCGATTCTGACCGCACAGCAGGCAGTTCACCGGCTGGGCGGCACCGGAGACGCCGTGCTGGTGGTGGCGATGCCGTTCGCCGGCGGATACCGGATCGCATGGGTGGGCGACGCGCGGGCGTACGCCTGGGACGGGTCGATGATCCACAAACTGACGCAGGACCACACGATGGCGGAGTACTTCCGGTCGCGGCACCAGCCATACTCGCCGCGGATGGAGCACCTGGTGACCACGAGCGTCCGCACGACGAAACCGGAGGAGATCGGCACGACGGAGACGTCGAGCGGCGGCCTCCTGCTCACCAGCGACGGCGTCCACAAGGTCCTGACGCCCGCCACGATCGACGAAATCCTGGCCGACCCGGCCCGCGGCGCGTCCGCGCTGGTAGCGACCGCCATTGCCCTGGGCGGCCGCGACAACGCGACGGCCCTGTTCGTGGAACCGACGGACGTGGCGACGTTGGTGACGGAAAGGTTTCCCGCTGCCGCCTGAGCGAGGTCAGGCGTGATCGCGTTTGAGGTTCCGGTACTCGCGATAGACGAGCACGATGATCACCGCGTCCAGCGCGGCGAAGAAGGGCAGCGCGATGGAGTGGGTTTCGAAGGCACGGTAAATCTCGTACACGACGAACGCGGCGAGCACGACCATCGCGACCGGATAGGCGCGCACCCACTTGCGCGCGAGCGCCCACACGAGGCCGAGCTTGAGCAACCCGTGCGCCAGCAGGTACGCGACGGCGAACGTCTTGGTCCCCCCGCCGGCAAAGTGCTCGGCGGCGGTTTCGAGATGCCGCGCGAGCGTGCCGGAGGGGTCGCCGAGCAGGTCGCGGGTGATGACCGCGTTCACGAACCCGGTGACGGCCGTCGCGGGGATGAACGCCAGGATCAGCGCCCCGATCAGCTGAAGGCCTCCGTCGAGGCCCTTCAGCGTAATCGCGATCCGGAACAGCCGCTCGGTGGAACGGGTGGAGGTCTCCTCGCTCATCGGTACAGGAAACCGGAAAATCCCGTGGGGCGCTGGGTTGACGGCCGGGTTTCGGACGGGTGATCCGGTTTGCGTGGCCTGTGGTTGGGGTCTAGGCGCGTGCTCGGGTTTAGGCGCGACGCTCCGGCCAGGTGCCCGGCGGCTCAGGTCTAGGCGCAGCGCTCCGGCTACGCACCCGGCGGCTCGGGTCTAGGCGCAGCGCTCCGGCCAGGTGCCCGGCGGCTCAGGTCTAGGCGCAGCGCTCCGGCTACGCACCCGGCGGCTCGGGCCAGCGATCGAGTTTGCCCGCTCTGCTGCTCGGTCTCGCCCGATCCTCCGGTTGGCGCGCCCCGCCGCCCAGATCTCGGCTCGGTGCTCCGTTCTTGCGCACCTGCCGCTCCGGTCTCGACCCGGTGCCCCGTCCTTGCGCACCCGTTCACTCAGGTCTGCGCGCGTTCCGGCCCACGGCCCACAACTCCCCCGCCCGGCCTGTTCCCGCTCCCTGGCCTCCGTCACTCACGGTGCATCGCGACACCGCCCTTGCTCAGGCATTCCGCGCACCGCTCGTACCTTTTCGTGTGGTCGTGCGGATCCTGCCCGAACACCGGAAAACACGCCGCTCCGCACAGTCCGAGATACACCGGCCCGCAGCGCAGCGGGCGGCGTCCGACCTGATGCGCCAGCCGTGTCGCGTTCGCGGGCGCACCCGCCTGGGGCAGCCAGCCGTGCGCGGGCAGGCTCGCCAGGACGGCCTCGTTCAGGTGATCGGCCCGTCGGATCAACGCCCGGCCGAGGTCGAGAAGCCGCTCGCCGAGGTCCCGCACCGCGTCCGGCCGCGGGGAACGTTCGTCGAGCGCCCGGGTCAGGAACGTGAGGTCGAGTGCCAGGGTGGCTTGCAGGTCGCGAATCCAGGTGACCAGTTCGGGTCCGGTGAGCCCCACTGCCGAACCGCGCTGCTCCGGGAGCCTGCTCCAGCGTCCGGTCATGCGTCGTTCCCCGCGAGTGCTGCGTCGCTCGCGCACCGGACGCCCACTGCGGTCGAATCCGCCCCAGCGACGCGTGCGCACAAGGCGGTCACCACACTGCTCACGCCAGGCACCGGGCCTCGTCCGAGCGGACCTGTCCTTCCTGGCGGAGCCATTCCTCCGAGCAGTCGGAACACGTCGGATCGAACCAGTGCCCGCCGAGCTGCGGCACATCGCGGCGGGCGACCGTGACTTCGGCCCCGCACAGTGCGGTGAACGTTTCCCCGGGTCTCGGCGCGAACGGCGCGTCCAGTGCGTGCCGTTTTCCTTCCGCCTGCTGCCACCTGAACACCGGACTCCTCCCCTTGTGGTGCTTGGAGTCCCATTTGGGATGTCGCCCGCGCGTAACGCAAGCCCCCGGTCCGGGTGATCATCGGATCCGGGATTTTCCTGCAGCCGCAAGCACTTTCGGCGCGCGACAGGAGGCTGAGCGCGGGTTACCGCCGGGTTAGCCGTCACCAACTGGTGACACCCCGGAGGGCGGACGCCGCCGCGGCCGGCACCCGTGCTGCCTGAGCGATGCGAGGCGCGGCGGCAGTCACGGGTGCCGCGAGGGGGAAAAGCGGCGGGCGTCCGGTCGGGCATCACCTCGCTTCCAGGAGTGCGGTCGCGGACATGACTGCTGTCGCCAAGCGCATACGCAACCCCCGCGCGAGGGTTGTCACACGACAGTGGTGCAAATAGTCAGCAAGCTGGGCCCGATCACGCCACGATGCCCGACCGATCAGGTCGCCCGAGGCGACGTCTGGGCAATGCTGCGTGAACAGCCAGCGTCCGGACAAGCTGGCCGCGCGCCGCGGGCATTGGCCAGCGTCAAGGCGGATCCCGCCACGATGGCGCGGCTGACCCGCACGCCGAAAGCAGCGTCCGAGCCATGCGGCATGGACACTCAGAGCCAGAGCGGAGTCACGGCGCAGCCGGGCAGCACACAGAGGGCCAACAATCCCGCACCAGGCCGGATCAAGCGACGACGGTGCGGCTGATCAGCACGTCGAGTCCTGGACCAGTCAAGTCGTCCGCCGCCGCGCGACGGCCTGCCAGTGCTAGCAGCAGCGCCTCCGCCGGGCCGCGGACCTCGATGCCTCTCCCGGACGTCCACTCCAGGTCGGTCGCGACCGCGCGCAACCCGGTCAGCCGGCGCGACACTCCGATCGGCGGCGCGCGCAGCGACAGTTCCAGCGCCCGGCGCAACCGCGCGGCCGGGATCGTCCGCGGCAGCCCGAGCGGGCGGCGGATGTCCTGCTGATGGATCAGTCCGTCGAGGAAGCCGACCATCCCGCCGAACTTGCCCAGGATCCGGCCCGGCTGCGGGTTCCGCCGCATGACGCCGATCAGTTCCTCCGGCGCGCGCACCCGGTACTCGGCGAGGCCGACCTCGTTCGACCGTTTCAGCGACAGCCCCGCGCGGACGAACCGCTGCGCCAGCTGCCGTCCGCCGAGTTCGTCGTAGCTGACGACGTGCGCGACGACCGAGCGCACGTTCCAGCCGGCACACAGCGTCGGCTCGTCCCACTGCTCGGGCGTGAGCGTCTCGAGGAAGTCCGCGAAGTCGGCGCGCTCCTCGCGAGCCAGCGTCCGTACGTCCATGCTCTCCCCTGTCTGCGCCGGACACTCACCGTAGCAGCGACCCGCCCGCGTTCGCTGGGTTGATCAGGACGGCGAACCCCAAAGTGGGCCTCGGCGCACATTCACCCGATCGGGTCGAATATGTGCGCATTGATAACGCGCGGAATAGTCCGGCAGATCGCGAATACCGGGCATCGGAACACCAGTCCGTGCGGCTTCGGCGAAGAATTTCGCGCCCCGGGTTAGCGCGATCGGCAGCGGGCATGCAAAGATAGCGTTGCCGCAGGCAGGAGGGGTTAAGAAGGTGGAATATTCCATTCCCCGGACGCCCGCCGCGGCCGCCGGAACCAGTTCCCCTCGGGGGCGGGCTGGGAACTGTGTTCCGGCACTTTTCCGGCGGACAAGAAAGGATCCACAATGACCGGTCCTGGCGCGGAAAATGCAGGCCAGGCATACCGTCGGACAGAAAAATCGGACACCGGCGGCGACAGACCGTATGCGGTCGCCGTGAGTCAACGCCCCGGCCGGGTGACCGTGACGTTTCACGAACCAGGCATGCCGCAACCGGCACCGGACGTACCGTCGCCGCGGCCGAGCACGCGCCCGGCGTATCCGTCGTGGAAGACCGCGCGGACGTCGGTCGAACTGGCCGCGCGGCAGCCGGACGGCGGGACTCAGCCGTGGCAGCTGATCGCGCTCCTGCTGACTCTGCTCGCCGGGGCGGCCGCGATCGTCTTCGCGACCGCCGGAGTCCTGGCCGGACTCGCCACCGCGGGCGGAGTGGCGCTCGTGCACGTCACCGGCGCGGTGCTCCGCAAGCGGCACACCGCGAACCGGGACGCCTGACCACCCTCGAAGCGGACGCCGGCGGCGGCTCACGGCCGCCCGCGTTCTGCGCTCCCGGTGCCCGGCCGGGCAGGGCCGGGCACCGGGAGACGAGGGTTGTTGTCCCGCGGAATGTTTCGAGAGTCGCGGCAGGTGCTGCTCAGCGCCCGGCCAGCGGCGGGGCGAAGGCGGGCGAAGGCACGGTCGATGCCGGAGATCGCCGCCGAATCGGCATAGCGCGGCCTCGACTGGGTTCAGCATCTTCGCTCGATCCGCTCTGTTCATCCGCACAGCGCAACCCCGCAGCCGCGGCCCGCCCGGCCCGAGGCCGCTTCGCAGTCGGCTCGGCTCGGCTCGGCTCGGCTCGGCTCGGCTCGGCTCGGCTCGGCTCGGCTCGGCTCGGCTCGGCTCGGCTCGGCTCGGCTCGGCTCGGC
>NZ_JBSFNS010000178.1:0-11981 GCF_053587275.1 Amycolatopsis sp. NPDC003676 | reverse complement strand
CGCCTTGACAAGCACCCCCAGACCGTCAGCACACTCACGCTTCGGGGTGCCCCACGCAACAAACGGGCGCAATGTCGCCGCCAGGCGACGAGCCGAAACCCTCAACCAGGCAAAACCGCCGAAATCTCCTCAGCAGCCTCAGGCCCGAACGCCTCGCTCAACCGCGTCAACGCCTCCCCGCGTTCGAGAGTCCACTCCTGCGTCCCCACAGTCTCCAAAACCAGCACAGCGATCAAACACCCCAACTGCGCAGCCCGCTCCAAACTGAGCCCGCCATCAACCGCGGCAAGAAACCCAGCCCGGAACCCATCCCCAACCCCAGTGGGATCAGCCTTCCCCCGCTCTGGCACCGCCCCAATCTGCAAGGCAGTCCCATCGCGCCCAACGATCTCCACGCCCTTCTCCCCCAGCGTGGTAATCCTCAGCCCAACGCGCTCCAGCACATCCGCTTCAGTCCACCCAGTCTTCTGCAGCAACAACTCCCACTCGTAGTCGTTGCTGAACAGATACTTGGCCCCCTCCACAAACGCCCGCACCTGCGCCCCGTCCATCCGAGCCAGCTGCTGCGAGGGATCAACCGCGAACGTGTACCCGCGCTGACGGCACTCCTGAGCATGCCGAACCATGCCCTCAGGATCGTCCGGACTGATCAACACGAGCCCAAGCCCGCCGACCCGATCCGAAATCGGCCCCATCTCGATATTCCGGGACTCGGCCATCGCCCCCGCGTAGAACGTCGCGATCTGGCACATGTCCTCATCGGTGGTGCACACGAAGCGCGCGGTGTGCGCGACCTCGGACACCAGCACGCCGGAGGTGTCCACGCCGTGCCGCTGCAGCCACGACTGGTAGTCCGCCCAGTCCTGGCCCACGGCTCCGACGAGCACCGGCTCCACGCCGAGCACGCCGAGGCCGAACGCGATGTTCGCGCCGATGCCGCCCCGGCGCACGACGAGGTCGTCGGCGAGGAAGCTCAACGACACCCGGTGCAGCTGCTCGGCGACGAGCTGCTCGGCGAACCTCCCCGGGAAGTGCATCAGATGGTCTGTCGCGATGCTGCCCGACACGGCGATCCTGGGCTTATCTGCCACCGGTTCTCCTCACGAGGTGGATGAGCTGTCTTTTCGCGCCCTGACGCAAGTTACCCGCTGGTCATGACCCTTCCGGGTAGTTTCCGCGCCACGTTCCGACACTACCGGCCGGTACTCATTTCCCGTTCGAGTCCGGCTGAATAGCGTGACATTCGTGAACCTCGCGACCGAACCGGAAACGATCGGCGACCTGATCGCCGACTGCGCCCATCTCCCGTCCGCGCTGCGCCCCGGGCAAGCCGCCGACCAGGCCCGGCTGCCCCGGCCGAGGGCCGCGCGGCCGTGGACGGTCGACGACGCCTGCCACGCCCAGGTCGCCGACCTCGACGCGTACGTCTGATCCAGCGAACCTCCGCGGCGGGCGAACGCGCCGCGGCCGAAACGAACAACGGGCCCCGGCGCGGATGCGTCGGGGCCCGTTTGTCGGTTCTGGGCTCAGTGGAAGCTGTCGCCGCAGGCGCAGGAACCCGTGGCGTTGGGGTTGTCGATCGTGAAGCCCTGCTTCTCGATGGTGTCGACGAAGTCGATCACGGCCTCGGACACGTACGGTGCGCTCATCCGGTCCACGGCGACCTGGAGGCCGTCGAAGTCGCGGAACAGGTCGCCGTCGAGCGTGCGCTCGTCGAAGAACAGCTGGTAGCGCAGGCCAGCACAGCCGCCGGGCTGCACGGCGATGCGCAGGTGCATGTCGTCGCGGCCCTCCTGTTCGAGCAGCGCCTTCGCCTTGGCGGCCGCGGCGTCGGTCAACGTCACGCCGTGGGTCTCCTCGGCGGTCTCGGCCGCAGCCGCACCGGTCTGCTCAGCGGTCGTCATGGCACTCCCTCTTTGGTCGAACTCGCTGCGGGTACATCTCGTGTCCTACGTACAACACGGGACTCGCCCGATCTGTTCCCCTCCATCGTCGCATATGGAACGACCTGGTGAACAAAGCCGTGACGCCTGCAATACCCTGGTGAGGTGAGGTTCCTGCGCCGAAGCACCACTGACCCCGCCGCCGACGACTCCGCGGCCGAGGCCGCCGCTGTCGATTCCCCGGTCACGAGCAAGTCGTACACGCCGGGAAAGGGCAAGGCCACGCCGAAGCGGCGCGAGGCCGAGGGGCGCAAGCGCGGGCCGGTCGCGGCGCCGCCCACCTCCATGCGCGAGGCGATGAAGCGCAACAAGGAGCTGCGCAAGGCCAACCCGGTCAGCAAGGAAGACCGCAAGGAAGCCGCCCGCGTCCGCCGCGAGCGGATGATGTCGGGCGACGACAAGTACCTGCCGCCGCGCGACAAGGGCCCGGTCAAGGCGTACGTCCGCGACCTGGTCGACTCCCGGCGCAACATCCTCGGTCTGTTCATGCCGCTGGCGATCCTGGTGTTCCTCGCGCTGCTGGTCCCCGCGCCGGCGGTGCAGCAGTACATCACCCTGGTCTGCATGGCGATGCTGCTGGTCATGGCCATCGAGGGCTTCGTGAACGGCCGCAAGATCTCGAAGCTGGTCAAGGAACGCTTCCCGAAGGAACCGGCGACGGCCACCCGGGGCGTCGGCTGGTACGCGTTCGTGCGGGCGAGCCAGATCCGCAAGCTGCGCGTTCCGAAGCCGCGGCTGAAGGCCGGGGACCCGATCCCGAACTGAGCCGTGCGGCCAAGCCGTCCGCGCTGCCCGATCCCTGCTGAGCTGTGCGGCGGCGTTCGCCTGAACGCGGCCCCGGTTCACAGCTTTGGGCAGGCGGGCCGCGCGGTCCCTCGCTCACGATGCACCTTCGATCGCGCGAGCTCGGGCAGGATTTCGGTGCGCGGGCGCTGTTGCGACACCGGGTTTCGCAGCATCCGACCGTTCCTTCGCACGACACGGAACCCCGCGCCGCCGACCGCTGCAACGCGCTCTTCCCGATCCCGAACTGAGCCGTGCGGCACACAGGTCGTTAGCCTGGCGAACGAAACGTTTACCCTGTGGGCATGGAGTTTCGACGTCTCGGCCGCAGCGGCCTCAACATCAGTGAGATCTCCTACGGCAACTGGCTGACCCACGGGTCCCAGGTCGAGGAGGACCAGGCGCAGGCCTGCATCAAGGCGGCGCTCGACGCCGGCATCACGACCTTCGACACGGCTGACGTCTACGCCAACACCGCCGCGGAGTCGGTGCTCGGACGCGGCCTGAAGGGCCAGCGCCGGGAGAGCCTGGAGATCTTCACCAAGGTCTTCTGGCCCACCGGTCCGAAGGGTCCGAACGACAAGGGCCTCTCGCGCAAGCACATCATCGAATCGGCGAACGCGTCGCTCCAGCGGCTCGGCACCGACTACGTCGACCTCTACCAGGCGCACCGCTTCGACCGCACGGTGCCGCTGGAAGAGACGATGCAGGCGTTCGCCGACCTGGTCCGCCAGGGCAAGGCGCTCTACATCGGCGTCTCGGAGTGGAACGCCGAGCAGATCTCGCGCGGCGCGGCGCTCGCCCGCGAGCTGAAGATCCCGTTCGTGTCGAACCAGCCGCAGTACTCGATGCTGTGGCGGGTCATCGAATCGCAGGTCGTGCCCGCTTCCGAGCGGGAGGGCCTGAGCCAGATCGTCTGGTCGCCGGTGGCCCAGGGCGTGCTGACCGGCAAGTACAAGGTCGGCCAGCCGCTGCCCGCCGGTTCGCGCGCGACCGACGAGAACGGCGGCGCGAACATGGTCAAGCGCTTCCTCGACGAGAAGACCCTCACCGCGGTCGCGAAGCTGGAGCCGCTGGCGGCCGACGCCGGGCTGTCGATGGCACAGTTGGCCGTCGCGTGGGTGCTGCAGAACCCGAACGTCGCGTCGGCGATCATCGGGGCCTCGCGGCCGGAGCAGGTCTACGACAACGTCAAGGCAGCGGGCGTCAAGCTCGAGCCGGAGCTGCTGACCGCGATCGACGAGGCGCTCGGCGACGTCGTCGTCAGCGACCCGGCGCTCACCGTCGCCCCCTGATCACCGCAGCAGGAACCGCTCCGCCACCGCGAGGTCGTGCGGATAGGTGATCTTCACGTTCTCCGCGCTGCCGGGCACCCACCGCACCGGCAGCGCGGAGAACCGCTCCATGCACGAAGCCGTGTCCGTGCCGAGAAACCCTTCCGCGGCGGCCTGTTCGTAAGCGGCCAGCAGCGGTTGCGCCCGGAAACCCTGCGGGGTCTGCACCCGGATCGCGCCCGGCAGCGGGCCCGCCACCTTGTCCGGTCCGGCCATCGAGACCACGTCGTCCGCGGCCAGGCCCGGCACCGCTCCCCCGTCTTCCCGGGTCCGCTCCAGCACCGCGGAGATCAGCTCCGGCGTCACCAGCGGGCGGGCCCCGTCGTGCAGCAGCACGGAATCCACTGTCCCGTCGGCGATCCGCGGCGCGAGATGGCGCAGCGCGTTCAGCTCGGAGGCCTGCCGCGTCGGGCCGCCAGTCACGATCTCCACCGGGACGGACAGCTCGGCCAGCACTTCCTCGGCCAGCGACGCGTCCTCGGGCCGGATCACCAGCACCAGCACGCCGATCCCGGCCGCGGCGGCGAACGCGTCCAGCGACCACGCCACCACGCGCCTGCCCGCCACCGGCAGGTAGACCTTGTTCAGCGCGGCCCCGACCCGGGTCCCCGCACCACTGGCCAGCACGACCCCGGCCGCCGTCGATTCCCGCACGCCGACCGACCCTAAGGGCCCCGCCCCGGCGGCGGTAGGTTGGGCGCCGGGACGCCCAGCGGCGAAAGGAAACCTGGCTGTGGACACCGGCGAAACGGGCATCGAGTTCGGCGAGATCGAACCGCCGAGCGACCAGGCCCGGTCGGGCGCGATCGCGCTGCACGACAAGCTCGTCAAACCCGCGGGCTCGCTCGGCAGGCTGGAAGAGCTGGGCGTGTGGATCTCCTCGTGCCAGGGCCAGGCCCCGCCGCGCCCGTTCACCCGGCCGCGCGTCGTCGTGTTCGCCGGCGATCACGGCATCGCGAAGAAGGGCGTCTCGGCGTATCCGCGGGAGGTCACGTCGCAGCTCGTCGGCACCATGCTGACCGGCGGCGCGGCGATCAACGTGCTCGCCGCTGCGGCGGGCGCGGGCGTGCGCGTGGTCGACATGGCCGTGGACACCGAGGAATCCGCGATGCGGTCGATCGGCGAGTTCAAGGTGCGCCGCGGTTCCGGCTCGATCGACGTCGAGGACGCGCTCACCGACGCCGAAGTCCGCGCCGCGGTCAACGCCGGCCGCAAGATCGCCGACGCGGAGGTCGACGGCGGCGCGGACCTGCTGATCGCGGGCGACCTGGGCATCGGCAACAGCACCCCGGCGTCGGTGCTGGTCGCGGCGCTGACCGGCAGCGAGCCGGTCGCCGTGGTCGGCCGGGGCTCGGGCATCGACGACAACACCTGGATGCGCAAGGCCGCCGCGGTGCGCGACGCGCTGCGCCGGGCCCGTGCGGTGCTGGCGGACCCGCTCGCACTGCTGCGGACGTCCTCGGGCGCGGATATCGCCGCGATGACGGGCTTTCTCGCGCAGGCGGCAGTCCGTCGCACGCCGGTGGTGCTCGACGGCCTGGTGGTCTGCTCCGCCGCGCTCGTCGCCGAAGAACTCGCTCCCGGAGCGCGCCGTTGGTGGATGTCCGGGCAGCTCACCGGCGAGCCTGCGCACGCCCTCGCGTTGGAGCAGCTGGACCTCGGCGCGCTGCTCGACCTCGACGTCCGCCTCGGCGAAGGCACCGGCGCGGTCACCGCGTTGCCGCTGCTGATGATGGCCAGCCGCGTGCTCGCGGAAATGACCACGCACGAGCAATCCGGCGTCTCCGGCCCGCTCTCGTCCTGAAAAGCCGTGAGGGGAACCCTGAGGGAATCTGATTCCCTCAGGGTTCCCCTCACGGACAGCTAGCGCGTCAGCTGAGCGGGATCATCCAGCCCGCGGGGGCCGGACGGGTGCCTTCCTGGATCCCGACGAGCTGCTCGCGCAGGCTCATCGTGACCGAGCCCGGCTTCCCGCCGGAGATCGAGAACTCGCCGCCGCCGTGCTTCACGTGGCCGACCGGCGTGATGACCGCCGCCGTGCCGCACGCGAACACCTCGGTCAGCTCGCCCGAGGCGGCCGCCTTCTCCCATTCGTCGGTGGAGATCCGGCGCTCCTCGACCTTGTGCCCGGCGTCCTTCGCCAGCTGCAGCAACGACTTCCGGGTGACGCCCGGCAGCAGCGAACCGGTCAGCTCAGGGGTGGCCACGCGGACGTCGTCGCCCGAGCCGAAGACGAAGAACAGGTTCATCCCGCCCATCTCCTCGACCCAGCGGCGCTCGACCGCGTCCAGCCACACCACCTGGTCGCAGCCCTTTTCGACGGCCTGCGCCTGCGCCACGAAGGACGCCGCGTAGTTGCCGGCGCACTTCGCCGCGCCGGTGCCGCCGGGGGCCGCGCGCACGTATTCAGTGGACAGCCACACGCTGACCGGCTTCACGCCGCCGCTGAAGTACGAGCCGGCCGGCGAGGCGATCACGGCGAAGACGTACTCGTCGGCCGGGCTGTTCACGCCGAGGCCCGCCGAGGTGGAGATCATGAACGGGCGCAGGTACAGGGAATCGCCCTCGCGGGTCGGCACCCAGCGCTCGTCGACGGCGATGAGCTCGCGCAGCGAGTCGACGAAGGTCTCCACCGGCAGCTGCGGCATCGCGAGCCGCTCGGCGGATTCGCGGAACCGCTGCGCGTTGGCGTCCGGCCGGAACGCGGCGATCGTGCCGTCCGGCTGCCGGTAGGCCTTGAGGCCCTCGAAGATGGCCTGCCCGTAGTGCAGCACGGACGTGGCCGGGTCGAGGGTAAACGGTTCGTACGGCCCGACCTTGGCGTCGTGCCAGCCCTTTTCGGTGCTGTAGCGCACGGTGACCATGTGGTCGGTGAAGTGCGTGCCGAACCCCGGCTTGGCAAGTACCTCGGCGACGCGTTCAGCACTCGCGGGGCTCGGGTTCGGAACGTGAGTGAACTGCGTCGCTGTCGTCATGCTTAGACAATAACGCTTGGTCGGAAGCACGTTAGTCGGAAGTCCTGTGGTTTTACTCGCCGCACTGCCCCGCGCTCGCTGCGTCACCCCACTACGATGGACGGCGTGAGCACTCAACCAGCACGCCAAGCCGGGCCGGGAGCCGGGCCGGACGTCAAGACCTTCGGCACCGCGGCCCTGCTGACCTTCGGCGCCGGAATGCTCGGGATGGTCGGCTGGGGCCTGCTTTCCAGCGGGTTCGGCTTCTTCCTCGGCCTGGTCGTCGCCGGGTTCGGCATCTACTGGTGGAAGAACCTGCACGGACAGGTGATCTCCAGGAACGTGCCGACCAAATCGGTGGTGATCCTGCTCGTCGTCAACATCGTGCTGTTCATCTCGCTGGTCCTGCTGGCCCAGTAAGTCAGAGCCCGGCGGGCAACTCCGGAGCGGGCCAGTCCGGGTCCGGGCGGAAATCGGTGTGCGTGCCGTCGAACGGATACGCGCCCCGCTCGGCCAGCGCGCCCATCCGCTCGCCCTCCGCACGCAACTGCTCAAGTTCAGCGGTGGTCAGCCGCCCTGCCTCGACGGCCGCCTCAGCCTCGTCCTCGTCTTTCCACTTCCAGCCCGCGCCCGGCGTCACGACCAGGTCGAGAATGCCGTCGATCCGATCCGGACCGGTTTCGGTGCGCCCACGCGGGATTTCGAGGTTCACGTACCAGTCGCGGAAGCGTCCGTCCGCCTCGAAGAACCACCACACCGACGACCAGGCGCCGTCGGGAATCAGCCGCAGCGTCGAGGTGCCGTGCCAGACGTCCGGCACCCGCACACGCGGCTCGCGAAATCGTTGCTCCAGCGGCGCTTCCCGCAGCGACCGGCCGTCCGCGAGCCTGCTGCCGACGATCGGCGTGCCGAGCGGGAGCCAGCCGAGCAGCGTCTCGCCGTCGTCGGAGAGCACGCGCAGCGGATGATGCTGGCCGATGCTGCCGTCCGGGCGGACGAAACGTTCGACGACTGTCTGTCCCGGCGCCCAGCGGTGCTCAGTCATGGACGCCACGGTAGCGACGAATCCGCACCCGCAGCAGCACTTCGGCGACCGCGCCGAGCCCGGCCGCGAGCAGCACCGCGAACAACGGAACGAACGCCGCGGCGGCCGCTGCCAGCAGTGCGCCGGCCGCGACCGGAGCCCCGCCGGACGGCGCAAACCGCTGTCGCGCACCGACGAAAGTCGTGAATGCAGCGGGAAGAGTGGCCAGCACTGCGATCACCGTGAGCAACGGCTGGAGCTGTCCGGCGTCCGCGGCGGAGAGCAGGTCCCGCATCGCCGTCCCGGACAACCCGAGCCGAACCGGACCCAGTTGGAAGAGCGTGACCGCGGTGACGATCACCGCGACGAGGCCCAGAACGATCGCACGTCCGGTGCTTCGTTCCCCCGGTTCCGGAATCAGGAACGGCAGCAGGAACAACGCCGCGACGACGATCGCGGCCGCGTTCGGCGTCCCGAATCCGCCCGTTTGCGATACCGGGGCGACCGCGAGACACATCGCCGCCAGCACCGCCGCCGCGACCAGCAGCACGCCCACTACCCACTTGACCAGCAGATCCGGCAACCGGAGCCCAGCGAAGTCCGCCGCGGCGACGAACACCACCAGCGCGGCGGCGGCGTATCCGGGCCGCAGCGGGAACACGTATGCGCCGAAGGCCTGTGCGAGCACGACAATCTGTGTCAGCCGGGATAATCCGCCGACGATCCGGGCGGCCGGATCGTCGCCGAGCGCGGGCAGCCGGGAGACCGCCACCGCGGCCAGCGCGGCGAGCACGACCCCGGCGAGCAGCCAAAATCCGGCCCCGGCCGCTCCTGCCGCCAGCGTCACGAGGAGTGCTCCCGCGAGCCGCACCGCGATCCCCCTTCCCCCGTCCGGATGGCTTTGTCATTAGCATGGCTCACGATCGACCGGGCAGAACGCCCGGCGCCACCGCGACGTCGCGAGGAGCCAGAAGTGACCGTGCCGAAGCTTGCCCTCTCCGAGAACACGGGTGCGGCATTGGGCAAGACCCGCGCCGACGTCGTCGTGATCGGCACTCTCCAGGGCGAGGACGGCCTCGCGCTCGCCGCCGGCTCCGAGGTCGCCGACGCGGCGTTCGACGGCAAGCTCGCGGAGGTGCTGGGCACGCTCGGCGCGTCCGGCAAGGCCGAGGAGATCGTGAAGCTGCCGACGCTGGGCAAGCTGCCCGCGGGCGTCGTGCTGGCCGTCGGCCTCGGCAAGCCGAAGGACGGGGAGATCACCGCCGAGCAGGTGCGCCGCGCGGCCGGCGCCGCGGCCCGCGCGCTGAGCGGCACCGAGCGGGCGTTCGTCACGCTGTCGGCCGTCGACCTGCACGCCGCCACCGAAGGCATCGCGCTGGGCGCGTACGTCTTCACCGAGTACCGCTCGGAGAAGGGCGACACCCCGCTGGCGAAGGCCGACCTGGTCAGCCCGGCCGAGGGCACCGCGCGCGAGCACAAGGCCACCCTCAAGGCGGCCGGATTCATCGCCGAGTCGGTGATCATCGCCCGAGACCTGATCAACACCCCGCCGAACGACCTGTTCCCGGCTTCCTTCGCCGACCGCGCGAAGAAGCTCGCCGACGCGAACGGCCTGGAGTTCGAGGCGCTCGACGAGAAGGTCCTCAAGCGCAAGGGCTTCGGCGGCATCCTCGGCGTCGGCGGCGGTTCGTCGCGTCCGCCGCGCCTGCTGCGGGTCAGCTGGAAGCCGGCTAAGGCGAGCAAGAAGGTCGCGCTGGTCGGCAAGGGCATCACCTTCGACTCGGGCGGCATCTCGCTCAAGCCCGCCGCCAACATGGACCACATGACCTCCGACATGTCGGGCGCGGCAGCCGTGCTCGCGTCGGTCGTGCTGGCCGCGAAGCTGAAGTACCCGCTCGAGGTCACCGCGCACATCCCGCTCGCGGAGAACCTGCCCTCGGCCACCTCCTACCGCCCCGGCGACGTCCTCACCATGTACGGCGGCAAGACCGTCGAGGTGCTCAACACCGACGCCGAGGGCCGGCTGGTGCTGGCCGACGCGATCGTGCGCGCCGCCGAGGAGAACCCGGACTACCTGATCGAGACCGCCACGCTGACCGGCGCGCAGGTGGTCGCGCTGGGCAACCGGATCTCCGGCGTGATGGGCTCGGACGAGTTCCGCGACCGCGTCGCGGGCATCATGCAGGCCACCGGCGAAGGCGGCTGGGCGATGCCGCTGCCCGACGAACTGCGCGGCGACCTCGACTCGCGGCTCGCGGACATCGCGAACGTCACCGGCCAGCGCTGGGCGGGCATGCTCGTCGCGGGCGTCTTCCTGCGCGAGTTCGTGCCCGCGGACCTGCCGTGGGTGCACCTGGACGTCGCGGGCCCGGCCTTCAACTCCGGCGGCCCGTGGGGCTACACCGGCAAGGGCGGCACCGGCGTCCCGGTCCGCACCATCGCCGCGGTGCTGGCGGACATCGCTGACCAGGGCTGACCCTTTTGCCCGGAGGCCCCGCACCACACCCGGTGCGGGGCCTCCGTCGTGTCCGCGGCTTTGTGGCACGCTCGCGTTCATGCAGCGCGACGACTACCTCGAGACCGCCGTCCGCGACGTACTCACCGCCGACGAGGCCGCCGCTGACCGCCGGATCGGCCACGCCGCACTCCTCCTGGCGACCGCAGGCGCGTCCGATGCCGCGGATCGCCTTGTCACGCAATGGCACGCGGTGACCGGCCGCCCGACGTCCGTCCTCGCCGACGACGCGGTGCGCACCCGAGCCTGGGCGATGCTCTTCGAGGCGCGCGGCGACCGTCCACAATGGGCAGACGCACTAGTGCCCTTAGACCTGGACGCGGAAGAGCAAGCCCACCAAGCACTTCTCGCCCGCCGAGCGTCCGATTTGGACGGTCTCTTCGACGGTTCGCCAGTCGCCGGCGTCGTCTCCGCCATCGCCCCGGAACGCCCGGATCCAGTACGCGACGCACTGGCCGCCGCCGACCTCGACGCGTGGGCCGCGCTCGTGGAAAACCACCCGAACCCGGACGTCGCGACACTCGCCGCCACCCGCCCGCTAGCCGCCCGGCTGGTCGGCGGCGCGGACCCGCTCGGCCTAGGCACGGAGTGGCCGGACCAATGCGCGGGCGCACTGATCGCCGCGTTGCGCGAACGCCATCCGACCGGCCCGGGCACGCTCCCGGAACTGATCGCGGCGATCCTCCGGTTGCGCGGGCAACGCGCCCCCGCACCAGCGTCGCCGACCGACCTCGCCGCGACCGAAGAACGCCTCGGCTTCCGCCTGCCCGACGACTACCGGGAATTCCTGGCGATCACCGACGGACTGCCCGCAGACGTGGTGTTCCCGCGCCTGCTGCCCGCCCGCGAACTCCGCGCCGACGGCACCGTCGTGATCGTCTCCGACCCCGCGACAGTCCTGCTCACCCACACCGGCGAAAGCTGGCGAACGGTCGAAGTGGACCTCACCTACGGCAGCACCGCGCACGACTCGTTCCGCGCATTGCTCGAACACCACCACAGGCTGCTGGAAGCGAGCGCCTGACTCACCCACCCGCTGAAGTCCGTGAGGGGAACCCTCACGAACCCAGATTCCCGCAGGGTCCCCCTCACAACCAGCCGAAGTACGTGAGGGCCACCTTCAGGGAATCTGATTCCCTCAGGGTTCCCCTCACGACCCGTCGCAGGCCGTGAGGGACCCCTTCACAGAATCAGATTCCCTCAATAAGCCCTTCACAGACCACCAACCCCGCCGCGACGCGCCCCAATGCGGCATTGGGTGCGTCGCATGCACCCAATGCCACATTGGGGCGCTAGCCCAAGCCCACCGCGAACCGCACCGATGCACCCAACGATCGAGGCACCCAGCCCCTCCCCCGCACCCCGATACGAAGCCGCCCTGCGGTTCGGGGGTGCTTGTCAAGGCATCTTTCCCGCCTTGACAAGCAC
>NZ_JBSFNS010000177.1:0-11988 GCF_053587275.1 Amycolatopsis sp. NPDC003676 | reverse complement strand
AGCGATGGCGCGGCCGATCACGGGTCGAGATCGCGCGCGACCGCACGCATGATCTCCGCGATCTGCTTCGTGTTCTTGCGATCCGGGTACCGGTTGCGCCGCAGATCCGGCTGGACCTTCAGCTCCAGCAGCTTGATCATGCGCAGCCCGCCTCAACCCGCGAAAAGCCGCGAAGGGCTCCGCGCCGGGATTCCCGCGCGGAGCCCTTCACCGTTGTTCAGGCCGAAGCGATGGCGCGGCCGATCACGGGTCGAGATCGCGCGCGACCGCACGCATGATCTCCGCGATCTGCTTCGTGTTCTTGCGATCCGGGTACCGGTTACGCCGCAGATCCGGCTGGACCTTGAGTTCCAGCAGCTTGATCATGTCCTCGACGAGGCCGTGCAGCTCCTCCGCGGGACGGCGGCGCGCCTCGGCGACCGACGGCGGCGGGTCCAGCAGCCGGACGGAGAGCGCCTGCGGCCCGCGCCTGCCGTCGGCCACGCCGAACTCGAGCCGCTGTCCGGCCTTCAGGCCCTCGACGCCCTGCGGCAGCGCGGCCTTGCGGATGTAGACGTCGGCACCGCCGTCTTGCGTGACGAAGCCGAACCCCTTCTCCGCGTCGTACCACTTGACCTTGCCGGTCGGCACTTCCCTCACCAGTCCTTCTGCTGTGCAGGTCACGACGAACGCGCCCCGAGCGATCTCGAGGCGCGCGTCCGGCAAGCGTATCTCGCCACAGGCGCTGGGGAGAAGCGGATAGTCCCGTTACTCTCACCCCATGGAGAACGCACCCAAGCAGACCGGCAAACCGATCCTCATGCGGCTCGGCATCGGCCTGTTCGCCATCGGCATGCTCGCCGTGGCGACGGTGTTCGTGCTGTTCGCCGCCGGACTCGAAAACCTGCCGGTGTGGCTCAGCGCGGCCGCCGGGGTGATCACCCCGCTCGGCCTGCTGCTCGGGCTGATCGCCCTGATCCAGGAAGCCCGCGCCGGGAAGCACGGCTGACCAGCGCTTACACCGCGGTCTCCACGAACGTCCCGGCGAACCACTCCGGGAATTCGACCAGCGAGTCGAACACCACGTCCGCGCCCTCGGCGGCCAGTTCCTCCCGGGTGCACGGCCCGGTCGCGACGGCCACGGACACCGCGTTGGCCGCTCGCGCGCCCCGCACGTCGCCGAGGTGATCGCCGACATACGCCCGCGCTCCGTGTTCCAGCAGGGCCGCCGCCTTCTGCGTGGACCACAGCTCGCCCACCAGGTCGTCGACCTTCATGCCCAGTGCGTCGAGGTGCATCTGCGCGTTGGGCCCGTACTTGCCGGTGACCACGACAGTCCGCCCGCCCGCCGCGCGGACCGCCTCCAGCGCCTCGGCCGCGCCCGGCAGCGCGACCGTGCTCGGCACGACCGTCTCCGGGTACAGCTCGCGGAACTGCCAGATCAGCTCGGGGATCCGCTCCTCCGGCGCGCCGAACTCGCGCAGCGCCTGGTCGAGCGGCGGCCCGAGGTTCGCGGCGAACGCCTCTCCGTCGAACGGCAGCCCGGACTTCTTTCCCAGCGCGTTCATCGCCGCGACCATGCCCGGCCGCGGGTCGATCAATGTCATGTCGAGGTCGAACCCCACCGTGATGCCCACGTCCCACACGGTAGCCGTCCGCACCGACAATTCCGGCCGCCCGCTGTACACGTGCACCATCCAGGTAAAGGTTCTTGACACAGATTCAGTCTGTGTCAAGCTGGCGGTGTGACCAGCTTCACCGAGCGGACCAAGGCGACGCTTCGCGAGACGCTGCTGGACGCGGCCGCGGACCTGCTCCCCGACCGCGGCCACCAGGGCCTCCGGATGGCCGACGTGGCAGCGAAAGCCGGGGTCAGCAGGCAGACGGTCTACAACGAGTTCGGCAGCAAGGCGGCGCTCACGCAGGCCGTCGCGCTGCGCGTCGCGGCGGAATTCCTCGACGGCATCCGCTGCCGGTTCGAGGACGCCGAGAGTTTGCTCACGGGCATCCGCGGCGCGGTCGTCTACACGATCGAACACGCCAGGGAGAACCGGCTGATCGCGGCGGCGCTCGGCACCGAGGCCGGCGAGGATCTGCTGCCCCTGCTGACCTCGCGCGGCGAGCCGATCCTCACCGCGTCGGCCGAACTCGCGACGCAGCAGTACCTCGCGCTCGAACCCCGGCTCACGCCGGAAGCCGCCGCGCTGCTCGCCGAAACGGTGGTCCGGCTGTCGCTGAGCCACCTGGTGCTGCCGACGCATTCCGCGGCCGAGGCCGCGGAGTCGGTCCTCGCGGTGCTCGCCCCCGCCATCGACCAATTCGTCCACAATGGAGTGAAACGAGAGGGCCAGTCATGACCGAGACGCTTCCGGAGCTGCGCAGCGGATTCTCGTCCCTGCGCAAGGGCGGGCTGAACTGGGACTCGTTCCCGTTGCGGCTGTTCGTCAAGGGCAACAAGAAGTTCTGGAACCCGGCGGACCTCGATTTCAGCCAGGAACGCGCGGGCTGGGAAAGCCTGACGCCCGAACAGCAGCGCTCCACCACCTACCTCGTGGCGCAGTTCATCGCGGGCGAGGAGGCGGTGACCGAGGACATCCAGCCCTTTATGCGCGCGATGTCGTCGACCGGCCGGTTCGGCGACGAGATGTACCTGACGCAGTTCTGTTTCGAGGAGGCCAAGCACGTCGAGGTCTTCCGGCGCTGGATGGACGCCGTCGGGCTGGACGAAGACCTGCACTCCTACGTCGCGGAAAACCCGCACTACCGCAAGCTTTTCTACGAGGAGCTGCCGCAGTCGCTGCGCGCGCTGGAGGCCGATCCCAGCCCGCTCAACCAGATCCGCGCGAGCGTGACCTACAACCACGTGATCGAAGGCAGCCTCGCGCTCACCGGGTATTACTCGTGGCAACTGATCTGCACGCAGAACCAGATCCTGCCGGGAATGCAGGAATTGGTGCGCCGCATCGGCGACGACGAACGCCGCCACATGGCGTGGGGCACGTTCACCTGCCGCCGGCATGTCGCCGCGGACGACGCGATGTGGGACGCCGTGCAGGAGCGCATGGGCGAATTGCTGCCGCACGCGCTCGGGATGATCCAGTGGGTGCAGGACCAATTCGAGGAAGTCCCGTTCGACAACGACCCCGAGGAATTGATCCAGTACGCCGCCGACCGCGCCCAGCGCCGCCTCGGTGCGATCGAATCCGCGCGGGGCACGCCGGTCGAGCAGATCGACCTCGACTACTCGCCTGAGCAGCTCGAGGACACCTTCGGCGAGGAAGACGAAAAGGCACTCGCTGAGGCCGCCGCAGCCGCTTCAGCCTGACCTCCTCGTGAGTGTTTATGCCGGTTAGAACCGGCATAAACACTCACGAGGCTCAAGCGTGCTTCTGCGCCGCAGCCTGCTCCAGCCCCAGCAAAGTCACCGACTGCTGCCGCATTTCCACCTTGCGCACCTTCCCGGTCACCGTCATCGGGAATTCCTCCACCACGTGGATGTAGCGCGGGATCTTGTAATGCGCCAGCTTGCCCTGGCAGAACTCGCGCACCGCTTCGGCGGTCAGCGCCTCCGCGCCCTCGCGCATGCGGATCCAGGCCATCAATTCCTCGCCGTACTTGACGTCCGGCACGCCGATCACCTGTGCGTCCAGCACATCCGGGTGCGTGTAGAGGAACTCCTCGATCTCGCGCGGGTAGATGTTCTCTCCGCCGCGGATCACCATGTCCTTGATCCGGCCGGTGATGTTGATATATCCCTCGTCGTCCATGATCGCGAGGTCGCCGGTGTGCATCCAGCGCGCGGCGTCGATCGCCTCGGCGGTCTTTTCCGGTTCCTCCCAATAGCCGAGCATCACCGAATAGCCGCGGGTGCACAATTCACCCGGAGTGCCGCGCGGCACGGTCAGCCCGGTTTCCGGATCGACCACTTTGGACTCAAGGTGCGGGCCGACGCGGCCCACAGTGGACACCCGGCGCTCCACCGAATCGTCGGCGCGGGTCTGCGTGGACACCGGCGACGTCTCGGTCATGCCGTAGCAAATGGACACTTCAGTCATCCCCATCCGGTCGATGACCTGCTTCATCACCTCGACCGGACAAGGCGATCCGGCCATGATGCCGGTGCGCAGCGAGCCGAGGTCGAACGTCTCGAACTCCGGGTGGTTCAGCTCGGCGATGAACATCGTCGGCACGCCGTACAGCGACGTGCAGCGTTCGGCGGCGACCGCGGCGAGCGTGGCCTTCGGGTCGAACGCCGGGGCCGGGATGACCATGCACGAACCGTGGCTGGTGCACGCGAGATTGCCCATCACCATGCCGAAGCAGTGGTAGAAGGGCACCGGGATGCAGACCCGGTCCTCCTCGGTGTAATTGCACAGCTCGCCGACGAAGTAGCCGTTGTTGAGGATGTTGTGGTGGCTGAGCGTCGCGCCCTTGGGGAAGCCGGTGGTGCCGCTCGTGTACTGGATGTTGATCGGATCGTCCGCGGACAGTCCGGCCTGCAGTTGCGCGAGCCGCGCCGGGTCGCCGCCGCGGCCGGAATCCATCAGCTCCGTCCACGACGAGGTGCCGAGCAGCACGACCGCCTCGACACCCGGGCAGTTCGGCCGGACCTCCTCGATCATCGCGGCGTAGTCGGACGTCTTGAACTTGTCCGCGGCCACGAGCATCCGGATGCCCGCCTGGTTGAGCACGTACTGCAGTTCGTGCGAACGGTAGGCCGGGTTGATGTTGACCAGGATCGCGCCGATTTTCGCCGTCGCGTATTGGAGGAACGTCCATTCCGCCCGGTTCGGCGACCAGATGCCGACGCGGTCGCCCTTGCCGATGCCGGACGCGAGCAGCCCGTGCGCGAGAGTGTCGACCTCGGCGGCGAGTTCGCGGTAGGTCCAGCGGGCGCCCGCCTCGCGGTCGACGAGCGCGTCCCGGTCGCCGAACGCGGCCACGGTGCGGTCGAAATTGTCCCCGATCGTGTCGCCGAGCAGGGGGACGCTGGAGGTCCCGGAGGCGTAACTCGGCAGTGCGGGCGCGTCAGGCATGGGTGCCTCCCGATGGCGGTCTTCGTCGACGGGCATGAGTCTAAGCGTGATTTCGGACCTTTCCGCCACCCTCGTTATGGGGTGCGCGCGCACGAGCGGCTGATCGTCGTGCGCGTTCCGCTACCCTCGGTGCGGGTTGTTTCGTGCACGAGGGGACTGGGACGTTGCCAGAGGAATTTTCCCTGGGCTGGACCGAGACCGACGTGGCGGTGCGGCGCACCGGACTGCCCGCGTCGTGGCATCCGTTCGAGATCCGCAGCGCGGGCGCGACGATGACCGAGCACAACCGGCTGGCCGAGGAAGCGTGGAACGCGTTGCGCGGCCGGGGCCTCGCCGACGCGGAGAAACTCGACCGGGACGTCGAAGCGACCCTGCGCGCTTGGACGAGGCCGGACGTGCTGATCATCGTGCGCGCGGCCGAACTGCCGTCCGGGACGGTGCTGTATCGCGCGTGCATCGGCGAGGGTCTCGGCGTGTTCTCCGAACAGGTCGACGACGGCCTCCGCTTCCGGCAGGTCCGGCCGGAGCGGCTGGTGGATCTGGTGCTGAGCATGTTCCCGCCCTATCCGGCGCTGCCCGTTTCCCCGGTGGCGATCACCCAAGCCCCGCCGCCGAAACGCAACGCCCCGGCACCAGCCCCGGCGCGCAAGGACCGCGACGCGCTGGCGGGGTACTCGCAGTGGCCGTTGCACCGGCACGGAACCGTGGAACTTTCGCTGCGGCCAGGGCAAGGCACGCTGCGCCCGGTCTCGACGGCGACGTTCGTGGACACCGACGGCGGGCGGTACCTGACGTTTTCGGAACCGTTGTCCGACGGCGGATTCCGGCTGCACTTCACGCCTTCGACAGGGGCGCACCTGCGGAAATGGCTGCTGGAGACCATCGAAGAGGGCGTGCGCTGAGAATTCAGGGCTAATCCCCGATGCCTTGCCCCCGTGCGGCACGGCAGGATCGATGCCATGCAATTCCACCTAGTCGACGCCTTCACCGACCAAGCCTTCGCCGGCAACCCCGCGGGCGTCGTCGTGCTCGAACAGCCCGCGGACGCCGGGTGGATGCAGCAGGTCGCCGCGGAGATGAAGCACTCCGAGACCGCCTTCGTCGTCGACACCGGCGAAGGAGCGAAGTCGCTCCGCTGGTTCACGCCGACCCACGAGGTCTCGCTCTGCGGGCACGCCACCGTCGCCGTCACGCATGTCCTTGGCGGACACCAGGTTTACGACACCCTCAGCGGCCAGCTGACCTGCACCAAGGCCGACGGCTGGATCGAGATGGACTTCCCCGCCGACCCGCCCGTGGAGACCGGCGAAGACCTCTCCCACATCCTCGACCTGCCCGCGAAGTTCACCGGCCGGGCGCGCGAGAACTTCCTCGTGGTGCTCGAAAGCGCCGAAGCGGTCCGGAGCGCCGCGCCGGACCTCGACGCCCTCCGCGCCACCTGGACCGGACGGCTCATCATCACCGCCGCGGGCGACGACTTCGTCAGCCGGTTCTTCGGTCCCGGCGTAGGCGTCGACGAGGACCCCGTCACCGGTTCGGCGCACTGCTCGCTGGCCCCGTACTGGGCCGAGCAGCTGGGCAAAACCACCCTCGTCGGACAGCAGATTTCCGCGCGAGGCGGGACCGTGCGCACCGAAGCCCGAGGCGACCGCGTACTGCTGCGCGGCCAGGCCGTCACCGTAGCGAGCGGGGAGCTGTACGTCTGATGCGACTGATTCTCAACGTGATCTGGCTGGTCCTCGCCGGGTTCTGGATGGCGCTGGGCTACCTGCTGGCCGGGGTCATCTGCTGCGTCCTGATCGTCACGATCCCGTTCGGCATCGCGTCGTTCCGGATCGCGAACTACGCGCTGTGGCCGTTCGGCCGCACGGTGGTCGACCGCCGCGAGGCCGGGGTCGGCTCGTTCGTCGGCAACGTGATCTGGTTCCTGGTCGCCGGGCTGTGGCTCAGCATCGGCCACCTGGTCACCGGGGTGCTGCAGTGCATCACGATCATCGGCATCCCGCTGGGACTGGCCAACTTCAAGATGATCCCGATCTCGCTGATGCCGCTGGGCAAGGAGATCGTGGACGCGTGAGTTCCGCGCTCGGGTGACGCGACGGTCACGGGCTGCCGGGCGGGTCGACCTCTGGCCGCGAGTTCAGTGGCGTACGGATCGTCAGCTTCGCGTTCAGAACCCCCCGTCGCGCGTAATTGATGAAGGCCAGCCGGTCAGACTCCATGGCGTCCCTGACTTGCCGCCACGCGGCGAGGTCCGTGATTTCGCCTTTCCTGATGGCGTGGTGAACGAGGAAGAACGTCTCGTCCATCCGCGCGGCCGCACGCACGAGGTGATCGTCGCCGAACAGCCAGAGGCTGGACAGCGCCTGGTTCCAGGCGACCCAATCGATCGGCTCGGCGCCGCCCTCCCACCGTCTCAGGAATGCGCGCTGGACGCGCGTCGCTTCTTGGATGATGTCCCGGCATGCCTCGGTGAGCTTGTCGCGCGCCCAGTGCCGTCGCTGGGTCCGAGTCGTCGCCACGACTCCGGCGAACACGCCGAGCAACGCGATCAGCGATCCAGCCGCGCTCGAGGTCGCGATCTGCCACACCGCCACGACCTCAGGATCCGCCACTTCCCAGCCTCCGAACAGCCGGTTCCCCCGAACGCTCACCGAAAAATATTTTTGTCTTGACAACTCAAACCATCGGCAGCAAGCTACGACGCATGACAACCACCCGCAAGCTGGTCCTGGGTTTCTACGTCTCGCTCGACGGCAAGAGCGCCGACGCCGACAACGGCATCCGCGACGTCATGATGGCCACCGACGACCCCGAGCAGGAGGAATACTTCGTCGACCAGCTGTGGGACGCCGGAGCCTTCCTCATGGGCCGCAACACTTACGAAGCCATGGCGGGCTTCTGGCCCACCTCCGACCATCCCTCGGCCAAGGCTATGAACACGATCCCCAAGGTCGTCTTCTCCAGAACCCTCACGAAGGCCGACTGGCCCGAGACCCGCATCGCCAGCGGTGACCTCGCGGAGGAGATCGCCAAGCTCAAGGCCGAGCCCGGCAAGGATCTCGTCGCCGCGGGCGGCACCGAGTTCCTGCACTCGCTCATCAAGCTCGGCGTGGTCGACGAGTACCGGCTGTGGGTGCTCCCCGCCGTCACCGGCAAGGGTGCGGCGCTGTTCCCGGAGCTGGACGAGGCCCGGCGGCTGCACCTCATAAAGAGCACAGCCTTCCCGTCCGGGATTCTCGAATTGCGGTATGCCCCGGCGGGCTAATCCTCCGGCTCGAAGGGCAGCTTCACCACGAGACATGGCCCGCCGACGAACAGGCCGCCGTCGATGCCGAGGGCTTTCCCTCCGGCGTAGAGGTACGGGCCTTCGATCTGCGTCGGGTGGATGCCCAACTGGTCGGCGATCACGCTGTGGCCGTGAACGATCCTCGAACCGCCCAGTGCGTCGAGGAGGCGGTCGGCGTTCTCCTCGCCGTCCGGGCCGCGGAAGGCGTAGCGGGTGGTCATCCGGCGCCACACGTCCCACCAGGCCTCGATGTTGCTGCCGGAAAGAATGTCGTGCGCGGTGGCGTTGATGGCGTCGAGGTCCTCGCCCCAGTCGAGGTACTCGAGGGTGTCCGAGTGCAGCAGCAGATGGTCCTCGTCGACCGCGACCAGCGGGCGTTCGGTGAGCCATTCGATGTGCTCGGGGGTGAGCCGGTCCTGGTCCGACAGCAGGCCGCCGTTGATCTCCCAGCTGCGCGCGAAACTGCGCGGCCCGAAGTCGGACGGCACCGGGCGGTCGCCGAAGTGGTACATCCCCAGCAGCAGGATCTCGTGGTTGCCGAGCAGCATCTGCACCGAGCCGCCCGCCTCCGCCGCCTGCTCCTGCAGTTCGCGCACGAGATCGATCACCCCGACGCCGTCCGGGCCGCGGTCGGTGAAGTCGCCGAGAAACCACAACCGGTCGTCGACGCCGGCCCACTTGCCGTCGCTGTCGACAAGGCCCTCGGCGCGCAGTGCGTCAACCAGGGCGTCCCGGTGCCCGTGGACGTCGCCCACCACATAGACGCTCATCGTTCGACGATATGCCCTGATCCCGGGCGGTGGGCGGTCAGCCTTCGCCGAACGGGTCCAGCGTTCGCCCGATCAGGTCGGCGACCGAGCCGATCACCTTCGTCGGCCGGTACGGGTAGTTCTCCACCGATTCCTCGTTCGAGATGCCGGTGAGCACCAGAATGGTCTGCAGCCCGGCCTCGATCCCGGAGTGCACGTCGGTGTCCATCCGGTCGCCGATCATGAGCGTCGACTCCGAATGCGCGCCCAGGCGGCGCAGCGCCGAGCGCATCATCAGCGGGTTCGGCTTGCCGACGTAGTACGGCGAGCGGCCGGTGGCCCGCTCGATCAGCGCCGCGACGGACCCGGTGGCGGGCATCGAGCCCTCGACGCTCGGGCCGGTCGCGTCCGGGTTGGTCGCGATGAACTTCGCGCCGCCCTCGATCAGCCGGATCGCGCGGGTGATCGCGCTGAAGCTGTACGTGCGGGTCTCGCCGAGCACCACGTAGTCCGGGTCGCTTTCGGTCAGCACGTAGCCGACCTCGTGCAGCGCCGTGGTGAGCCCGGCCTCGCCGATCACGAACGCCGAGCCGTTCGGCCGCTGCGAGGCGAGGAACTTCGCGGTGGCCAGCGCCGAGGTCCAGATCGACTCCTCCGGAATGTCCAATCCGGTGCGCAACAACCGCGCGCGCAAGTCGCGCGGGGTGTAGATGGAGTTATTGGTGAGCACTAGAAAGTCGATATCGTTGTTCCGCAGTTCGGCGAGGAACTCGTCCGCCCCCGGGACGAGGTGTTCCTCCCTGACCAGCACACCGTCCATGTCGGAGAGATACGTCCACCGGCCTTCGCTCATGCGCGAAAATCTATCACGCGCGCGAGACACCTGCGGCATACGACGAAAGCGGCTACAGTGGAAATTGCCGGGTAACGCGAGGGGAGTCGCGCTTCCGGTCACCGAGGGGGTTCGGGGGAATCTTTTCAGTAAGCACCGGCGTAATCGCCGTTGCGCAATTCTTCCTGCCCCTTGCACCGAAGGGGAGAAAGTTCATGACCGAAATTGCCGAACGTCCGGCAGCCGCGGGCCCGATCAGCGGGCCCACCTGGGGGTTGACCAAGTTCCTTGACCCGCTTCCGGTTCCGCCGGTGCTGCGGCCGCCGTGGTGGGGACAGGACATGATCACCATTCCGATGGTGGCGACGCGGCAGCAGCTGCACTCGCAATTGCCGCCGACGACATTGTGGACTTACGCGGGACATTTCCCGGGTCCGACAATCGAAGTGCGCAGCGGCAAACAACTGCGGATTTCGTGGTCGAACGAAATAGAAGGCAAGTTCCCGTTGGTCGCCGTGCAGGGCCCGGTGGGCGACGGCCCGACCAGCCGTCCGGGCCGCGAGCTCGACCGCCCCGGCTACTCGATCGTCGACGGCGTCTCGGACCTGCCCGCCTGGACCGTCGTGCACCTGCACGGCGCCCGCACCAACGCGGGCAACGACGGATGGGCGCACAACGCCGGCCTGCAGGGCACCTCGCAGCTCGCCGAGTACCAGAACCGGCAGCAGGCGATGCCGCTCTGGTACCACGACCACGCCATGGCGATCACCCGCTTCAACGTCCACACGGGCCTGGCGGGCATGTACCTGATCCGCGACGACGAGGAGGACGAGCTCGACCTGCCGCGCGGCGACCGCGAACTGCCGCTGATCCTGACCGACCGCAATCTCGACATCGATCCGGCGACCGGCAGGCTCACCGGACAGCTGCTGTACAAGTTCCCGTACGTGCCGAACGGGCCGATGATCCCGTTCTCCGGTCCGTTCACCCTGGTCAACGGCGTGATCTGGCCGCATCTGGACGTTTCCGCGCGGTGGTACCGCTTCCGGGTGCTCAACGCGGCCAACTCGCGGTTCTTCACGCTGAACCTCGTCGACGAGAACAACGTGCCGCAGAACGACGCCGTCCGCCTGATCGGCACCGACGGCGGGCTGCTGCCCGCTCCCGCGCCGCTGCCGTCCGGCGGCCTGACCGTCGCGCCCGCCGAACGGTTCGACGTGCTGATCGACTTCAGCCGGTTCAAGGGGCGGAAAGTCAAGCTGCGCAACGCCAAACCCGGCGGGGTCGAGCCGGACGTCATGGAGTTCCGGGTGGAGAGCCGCGACCGGCCCGATCCGTTCGAACTGCCGGAAAAGCTCTCGAAGTCCTACATCCGGATCAAGCACGGCTCGACGCTGCCGGAGGACCACGACCACGTCTGGGTCGCGTTGCTGCTCAACGCGAGCGGGCACCCGGAGATGTGGGACCTCGAGCAGGTCGACGCCGATCCGGGCGGCAAGGGGATCATCCAGATCAACGACCCGGCGGGCGGGCTCAAGACCTTCCGGATGATCGGGCGGATCTTCGACGACACCACCGGCATCTTCATCAACCACGACAAGTGGGCGGTGTGGAACATCGTGCACGTCGCGAACGGCGGGCCCGCGCACCCGTTCCACATTCACCTGACCGAATTCCAGGCGCTCTTCCGCCGCAGCTTCACCACCACGTTCGACGCGGCTTCGGAGCGCACGACCAAGCCGATCGACGGGTTCGCCGACGTCCCGCTGGAGAAGTACGAGGAGGGCTGGAAGGACACGATCATCGTGGACCCCGGCCAGTGGGTGAGCGTCGCGGGCCAGTTCGGCGGCGGCACCGGCGAGTTCATGTACCACTGCCACATCCTCGACCACGAGGACGAGGGAATGATGCGCCCGTTCGTCGTGCACCCGCCCGAGGTGGCGAAGTTCCACGTCCACCCGGGCGGCGGCCACCACCACGGCGGCTGACGCGGGAGCCGAGCGCACGTGGGCGGCGGGGTGTCGCGGCGGCGAGGCACAGGGGTTCTCCTTGGGATCAGTCAGCGCGGCGGATGAGCAGGACATGGTCGACGACCTCGGCGGT
>NZ_JBSFNS010000176.1:0-12080 GCF_053587275.1 Amycolatopsis sp. NPDC003676 | reverse complement strand
ACCCATCTGTACGTGCGGGGAACCCTGAGGGAATCAGAGTTCCTCAGGGTTCCCCTCACGTCCCTGCACCGGCCGCCGGACCCCGAAAAGCCGTGAAGGGCTTCTCGAAGGAATCCCATTCCCCTCAAGAAGCCCTTCACGCAACCACCCCACACCCCCGGGGGTCTACTCCGACCGCAGCGTGTCCAGCCGTGTCACCTGCCGCAGCAGCGGCAGGGTCAACGCCGTCACCAGCAGCACCGCGGCCACCGCGGCGCCTGCCAATCCGGCCAGGACTCCGCCGTCCACCAGCATCGGCAATTTCGCCAGCCGTAGGATCGGCGCGGTCAAGCCCAGCCCCGCTCCGACGGCCAGCACTACCCCGACCACCACCGGAACCGCCGTCTGCCACAGTGATCCGCGGGCCAGCACACCGATCGGGACGCCGGACGCGGACAGCGCCGCCAGCGGACGACGCCGCTCGCTGATCTGCTCGATCGACAGCATCAGCAGGCTCATCGCGGCCACCGCCAGTACGAAAAGCGACGCGGTCAGCAGCACCGCACGGAAGCTCGCCAGCATCCGGTCGTCGCGGCCGGAGAAGTCGGCCAGGTAGTCCGTCTTGCCGACTTCCGCCTTCCACGCCAGCGGGCGCAATTCCGTCGCGACCCGGTCGATCAGCGCGTCCACGCCGCCGGGGCCCGCGACCAGCAATTGCACGCGTTCCCCCGGCGCCTGGATGCCGCCGAGCGCGCCGGGCGTGATCATCAGGTCGCCGGACACCCCCTTCGCCTCGTTGGCCGAGGACACCACCCGGAGGTTGTCCGGGACCGTCCACTTCGGACCGTCGACCTCGGCGTCCTTGCGGTAGTCGGTCATCCGCAACTCGCCCTTCGGGGCGGGCTGGGCCGACGAGCCCGCGACATAGAAGACGTCGCCGTCCGCGCAGTCGCCGATGTTCGCCTGCGTCTTCAGCGCCACGCAGTCCCCGAGAGTGCCGAAGACGTGCTGTTCACCGGACTTGAACTGCACGGATTTGGCGCTGTGCACGCCCGTCACCCCGGCGACCCCGGACAGCCGCTGCCGGACCTCGGCCTCGTGCGCGGTCGTCGTGTCCACCCGCACCGGCGCGGCCGCGACGCCGTCCGGCGTGTGGTACGACCTCGACGTGCGGTTGGTCATCGACGTGAGCACGCCCTGGATCAGGATCGTCCCGGCCAGCACCACGACCAGCCCGGACACCACCCGGCTGGCGGTGCCGCTGTCGAGCTGCAGCCGCCGGACCGCGAGCTGCCACGACGGCGGGCCGCCCTGCAGCCGTTCCACGATCCGTTCCACCAGCCACGGCAGCAGTGCCGCGACGCCGACGAGCAGGAACACGCTGCCCACCGCGAGCGCCATCGCCGCGCCCTGGTCACCCGACCCCGGCGATACGACGAGCGTCCCGAGCAGGAACACCACGCCGATCCCGGTGATCGTCCAGCGCCACCACATCCGCCGCCGCACCGGTTTGCCCTGGCGGACCACGCCGAGCGGTTCGACGATCGTCCGGCGCAGCCCGAACAGCCCCGAGCCGACCGCGAGCCCGGGCACGAGCAGCGCGATCACGAGCAACGAAATCCACGACGGCGTGAAGTCGTCCGCGAACACGCGGATGCCGAAGGGCAGCCAGTCCCCCATGAACGGCCGCAGCGCGTAGAACAGCGCACCGCCCGCCACGAGCCCGATGACCGCGCCGACCAGCGATTCCGCCGCCGCGACCCGTTTGATCTGCCGGGCGTCCACGCCGATCAGCCGGAGCGCGGCGAGCCGTCGTTCGCGTTGCGCCGCGCCCATTCGCGACGCGGTGGTCACGAAGATCAGCAACGGCAGCAGCAGCACCGCGGCGATCGGCGCGATGACCATCCACATCACCAAAGGCAGGGTGAACCCTTCGGCGGGCTTGCCGTAGGCGTAAACGCTGCTGGCGTTTTCGCCCTCGGCCTTGATCTCCGCGGCGGTCGACCCGTAGTACGCCGTCAGGTCGGCGGCGTCGCTGACCCCCGGCTCGGCGATCTGGCCGACCACGTTCCCCGGCAGCCGCGCCTTGAGCGACGCGCCGTCGGCCGAGTTCAGCTTCTCCGCCAGCGCCGGCGACACGATCACCTCGCCCGGCGCGGGCAGCCGGTCGAGCCCCGGCGGCACCGGCGAGTTCGGCCCGGTCGGCGCCACCGCAGTCAGCTGAAGAAAGTCCGCGCCGACCGACGGATACCAGCGGTAGGTCGCCAGCGGCGCGATCCCCTCGCGCGGCGCGGTGTCCTGCTTGATCGCCGCCGCGCGGTCCGCCCGCGCGTTCACCAGGTGGCTCACCGAGGCGGCGGGCAGGAGCACGGCGACCGCGAGCGCGATCCCGAACGCGGTCATCGCGAGCCGCAGGAGCGCCGATCCGGACATCCGGCCGCCCCCGACGGCCAGCCGGAGTCCCAGCAGCAGATCCCGCGTCATGCGACCAGCTCCCGGTCGACCGTGCGCCCATCCCGCACCACGATCTCGCGGTCGGAGTACGCCGCGACCCGCGGTTCGTGGGTCACCAGCACCACCGCGGCGTTCGTTTCCCGCGCCGCCTGGGTGAGCATCTGCATGACCTTCTCGCCGTTGAGCGAGTCGAGCGCGCCGGTCGGCTCGTCGGCGAAGACCACCTTCGGCCCGGTCACCAGCGCCCGCGCCACCGCGACCCGCTGCGCCTGCCCGCCGGACACGTCGCCCGGTCGGCGCTTCGCCAGGTTGTCGACCTCGAGCCGGGCGAGCCATTCCTTCGCCTTGGCCTCGGCGGGCCCGCGCTTCGCCCCGGTCAGCCGCAGCGGGAGCGCGACGTTCTCCAGGCAGGTCAGCTCGGGAACGAGCTGGCCGAACTGGAACACGAAGCCGAATTCGGTGCGCCGCAACGCACTCCGGCCCTTGTCGTCCATCGCGACCAGGTCCTGGCCGCCGTAAGTGATGACGCCCGAGTCCGGCCGGACGATCCCGGCGAGACAGTGCAGCAGCGTCGATTTCCCCGAACCGGACGAGCCCATGATCGCGAGCACTTCCCCCGCCGAGACGGCCAGCGCCGCCCCGTCGAGCGCCCGCGTCTGGCCGAACGATTTGTGCAGCCCGTTGCCCACGAGCAACGGAGTTCCCGGCCTGGTCATCAGCGCACCGCCTTCTCGAGTTCGCCGAGCCGGGCCGCGGTGAGCTCGAGCCACCGCAGGTCCGCCTCGAGATGGAAGAGCGCGTGGTCGCAGATCAGCTGATCGGCGAGGTCGCCCTCGTACTTCCGCTTCGTGAGCGAGCGCATCACCTTCAGGTGCTCGCTTCGCTGGACGTCGAGCACGTCGGTGGCGTCGCGGCCGGACAGCAGCGCGAGGACCACCTTCGTGTACAGCGTGTTCTGCAGGTACGGCTCCGGGTTTTCCGGAGTGCCCAGCCAGGTCTCGACGTCGGTGACCCCGGCGTCGGTGATCGTGTAGCGCTTGCGCTCCGGTCCTTCTCCGCTCTCGACCCCCGCGACCTCGACCATGCCGTTGCGCAGCAGGCGCGACAGCGTCGAGTAGACCTGGCCGTACGCGAGCGGGCGGTCGTGCCCGAACTGCTCGTCGTACGCCCGTTTCAGGTCGTACCCGTGTCTCGGCCCCGACTCGAGCAACCCGAGCAAGGTATGTGAAACCGACATTCCCCTGTTCCTCCCTTGACCCCGGAATCCCGGGGGTGAAGATCACTATATAACACAGGTATACGCGCCGTGTATACCACCGCAGAATAGTGCATCAGTGCAGGTCAGGAGGTTTCTCGCGGCGCGTCGGCGGGAGCGGCTACTTCCGTTCGCCGAGGTCCGCCCGGAGGCGCGTCAGCAGGTCCGCGGTCGTCTTCGCGCGGTCCGGCTCCCGGCTCGCGATGGTGTGCGCGAGGATGTCGGTGACGATCGAGGCGGTCAGGGTTTCGCCGGTGAACTTCGTAGGCGAATCCGGCGCCGGCAGCACCACGCGGACCCGGGATTCGAGATCCGCAGACAGGTCGCTCGTCACGAGCACTACCGCCGCGCCGACCTCCTCCGCGTACCGCAGGATCAGCTCGACATCGCGGTTCTGCCGAGCCGGGACGTACACGAGCACCGCGTCGTCGGTGCCCAGCGGAAGCAACGCGTCGGCGAGCCGGAACCCCGTGTCGTCGCAGTGCCGCGTCACCAGTCCGCGCCGGGCGAGCCGGAACGCGGCGTACTCGGCACACACCGACGACAGCCCGAGCCCCCAGGTGAACACCATCCGCGCGTCGAGCAGCAATTGCGCCGCCTCCTCGACCGCGTCCGGCGTGAGCTGCCGCTGCATTTCCTGCAGCCGCTCCGCACTGTCGGCCATCACCCGGTCGATCTGCCGCGACCCGGTCGACCCGAGGTTCTCGATCGCCGCACTCAGCCGGACGGTCGGCTCGGTGCGCGCGGTGAACGTCTGGCCGAGGTGGCGCTTCAACTCCGGAAGCCCCGAATAACCGAGCGCTTTCGCGGTGCGGACGACGGTCGCGTCACTGGTCCCGGCCGCCGCGCCGAGGTCGCCCGCCGAGGAGAACAGCACCTCGTTCGGGTTGGCCAGCATGAACCGGGCGACCTGGCGTTCGGCGGGCTTGAGGTCGTCGAGCCGGGCGCGGACGTGGTCGTCGAAGTGGTCGCCGCCGAGATAAGTAGTGGACATGACACCCTTGACTGGACGTAGTGGCTACTACAAGATGCCGGAGGGTTCTCCGTTGTGTAGTGAACCCTACCGCCAGCTCGACGAGGAGCGCTCATGAGCACAGATCAGCCCCTGGTACGGCTGCGCGGCGTCGGCAAGTCGTTCGGATCGGCCCGGGTGCTGACCGGGATCGACCTCGACGTGCGGCGCGGCGAGGTCGTCGTGGTCATCGGCCCGTCCGGGTCCGGGAAATCGACGCTGTGCCGGTGCGTCAACCGGCTCGAGACCGCGGACGAGGGCTCGATCGAGATCGAGGGCCGCCCGCTGCCCGCCGAGGGCGCGGAGCTGGCCCGGCTGCGCGCGGACGTCGGCATGGTGTTCCAGTCCTTCAACCTCTTCGCGCACAAAACGGTGCGGGAGAACGTGATGCTCGGCCCGGTCCGCGTGCGCGGGCTCAGCCGCGCCGAGGCGCACCAACGCGCCGACGAACTGCTGGAGCGGGTCGGCGTCGGCGCGCACGGCGACAAGTACCCGGCGCAGTTGTCCGGCGGTCAGCAGCAGCGGGTCGCGATCGCCCGCGCGCTGGCGATGGAGCCGCGCGTGCTGCTGTTCGACGAACCGACCAGCGCGCTCGACCCCGAGATGATCCACGAGGTGCTCGACGTGATGACCGCGCTCGCCGCCGACGGCATGACCATGATCGTGGTGACCCACGAGATGGGTTTCGCCCGCAAGGCCGCCGACCGCGTCGTGTTCATGGCCGACGGCCGGATCGCCGAATCCGCCGCGCCGGACGTCTTCTTCGGCTCGCCGCAGACCGAACGCGCGCGCGATTTCCTCGCCCGCGTGCTCAGCCACTGAGCCTGGAGGACCCTGATGCCCGCTCCTCTCCCCCGCCGGACCGCGTTGCGCGCCGGTCTGTTCGCCGCCGGCGCGGTCCCGTTGCTCGCCTCCTGCAGCGGCGGAAGCACCCGCACCGCAGGCAATCCCGCGTACGCCACGCTCGACCAAGCCGACGCCGTCGCGCACGGTCCGGTCGGCGTGAACCTGCCGGAAACGCCGACGCTGCACCGGATCCGCGCCCAAGGCGTGCTACGGCAGTCCGGTTCGGTGACCACGCCCGGGTTCGGCATGATGAACCCGGCGACCGGCAAGATCACCGGTTTCGACATCGGGATCGCCCAACTGCTGGCCAAATACCTGCTCGGCACCCCCGAGGTGGACACCATCACCGGCGGCGCCGACACGCGCGAAGCGATCCTGCAGAACCAATCCGTCGATGTCGCCGTCTGTACTTACACGATCAGCAAGAGCCGAGCGCGGCTTGTGTCCTTCGCCGGGCCGTACTACGTCGCGCGCTCCGGCATCGTCGTCGGCTCGGACGGTCCACAGATCACCGCCGTGCGCGATCTGGCGGGCAAAGACGTCGCGGTCCAGCCTGGCGCGGCGCAGGAAGCGCTGCAGAAGGCATGTCCGCAGGCCCGCGCGGTGGTGTTCGAGGAATCGAGCCAGTGCGCTGCCGCGGTACGGCAAGGCCGAGTGCAGGCGTGGTCGGCGAACACCGCGATCCTGCTGGGCAAAGCGGCGGTCGACGCGCGGCTGCGGATGACGCCCGCGACGTACGGCAGCAGCCCGTTCGGCATCGGGTTGCCGAAGGACGATCCGGCGTTCAAGCAGATCGTCGTCGGGTTCCTGCAGCGCATCGCCGCCGACGGAAGCTGGCGGCGGCTGTGGGAGCAGACCGTCGGCCCGCTCGTCTCCGGTCCCGCCCCCGAGCCGCCCCGGCCCGGCTCCGTTCCCGGCTCCTGAAGGGAGATCGCCCGTGCTTTCCGGTCATGCCGGTGAAATCCTCGGCGGTTTCACTACCACTTTGCTGCTCACCGCGTGCGCCTTTCCGCTCGCGCTCGTCCTCGGCTGCGTCGTCGCGATCTGCCGGATCAGCCCGGTCCGGCCGCTGCGCATCGCCGGCCGGCTGTATGTCGATCTCGTCCGCAACTCGCCGTTGCTGCTGATCGCCGTTCTGCTCATCTTCGGATTGCCCGACGCTGGCGTGTTGATTCCGTTGTTCTGGTGTCTGGTGCTCGCGCTGGGCGTCTACTTCGCCGCGTACGTCTGCGAGACCATCCGGTCGGGCATCCGCGCGGTGGATCGCGGGCAGGTCGAGGCGGCCAGGGCGATCGGGCTGCCGTTCCGCCGGGTCGTGCTGGATGTCCTTCTGCCGCAAGCGTTTCGTGCGATGGTGCAGCCGCTGGGGACGATCCTGATCAACGTCGCGCTCGGGTCGGCGCTCGGCGCGGCCGTCGGCGTGGACGAGCTGACGCTGGAAACCCGCTCGTTCAACCTCGAGACCGCCGAGCCGATCCTGGCCTTCGCCGTCGCGGCCTGCGGTTATCTCGTCATCAACCTGGCGGTCAGCGGGGTCGTGCGGCTCGTCGAGCGAAAGGTCCGGGTGCTCCGGTGAACGACGACATCCTCTTCGACGCACTCGGCCCGAAGGCCAAAGCCCGGCTGCGCACCGTGTCGATCCTTTGCGGACTCGTGCTGCTCGGGCTGCTGGCCCTCGTCCTCGTGCGGCTCGGCGCGTCCGGCCAGCTCGACCCGGCCCGCTGGGCGATCCTGGTCGACGGCGCGATGCTGCGGTTCCTCTTGCAGGGCCTAGTGATGACGCTGCTGGTCGGCCTGGTGTCCACGGTGCTGTCGGTCGCGGTCGGCGTGTTGCTCGCGCTCGGCCGGTTGAGCCGGAAGCGGTGGCTGAGCTGGCCGTGCGCCACCGTGATCGAGTTCTTTCGCGCGATGCCGCTGCTGCTGATCCTGTTCTTCTTCATGTTCGGGCTGCCGCTGCTCGGCGTCCGGGTGCCGATCTTCTGGCAGCTGGTGCTGGCGATCGTCGCGCACGCCGGCGCGATCTTCGCCGAGATCGTGCGGGCCGGGATCCTCGCGGTGGGGCGAGGGCAGAGCGAGGCCGGGCACGCGATCGGCCTGCGGCACTGGGAGACCATGGCGTTCGTCGTGCTCCCGCAGGCGGCCCGCGCGCTCGCGCCCGCGCTGATCAGCCAGACCGTTCGGGTCATCAAGGAATCCAGCCTCGGCTACGTCGTCGGCATCGCCGAACTGCTGAACAACGGCAAGGTGCTCGGCGAGTTCAGCGGCGATTTCATCCAGGCGTACGTCGGGGCCGGGCTGCTCTACATCGTCGTCAACATCGCACTCTCGCGGGTCGCCGAACGGCTCGCGAACCGCAAGAAAACACTCGTCCGGGAGCCTTCGTGACCTCTGTTTTTCCTTCAGTCGCCCCGTCCGAAGCGGGCCTCGACGCCCAAGGCGTGCGCGGTTTCCTGCAGCGGCTGACCGCCGACGGGATCTCGCTCGACAGTCTCCTCGTGTACCGCTCGGGCAAGCTGGCCTTCGAGCATTACTGGTGGCCGTATCGCGCGGACCGTCCACATACGACACATTCAGCGACGAAGTCCTTTGTCGGCACGTCGATCGGGCTCGCGCTGGATGAAGGATTGCTGCGCCTGGACGATCACCTGGTTTCGTTCTTCCCGGAACTCGTGCCGTCCGACGCGTCGGAGCACCTGCGCGCGATCACCGTCGAAGACCTGCTGACCATGCGGACCGGCCACCGCGTCGGCCTGTCCGGCAAGACTTGGCGGCTGCTCAAGACCAGCTGGGTGCGGGAATACCTGCGCACTCCCGTGGACCTCCCGCCGGGCAAAGCGTTCACCTACTCCAGCGCGACGTCGCACATGCTGTCCGCCATCGTGCAGCGGACGTCCGGCCAATCGGTCTTCGATTACCTGCAGCCGCGGTTGTTCGAACCGCTCGGTTTCGCCGGGCACAGCTGGGACACTGATCCGGAAGGCATCTGCTCCGGCGGGAACGGCCTCAGCCTGCGCAGCATCGACTTCCTGAAGTGGGGCGTCCTGCACCTGCACGACGGACTCTGGCAGGGCGACCGGATCCTGCCCGCGGGCTGGGTCCGCGAGGCCACCGCCTGGCACGTCCAGAACGCCGATGCCGGAACGTGGAACGGCACCGAATTCGTCCCGGTTTCCGGTGCCGACGCGGACGAACGCCCGGAAGGCTACGGCTACCAGCTGTGGCTGGACGCCGACGGCGGCTACCGAGCGTCCGGGATGTTCGGCCAGGACGTCTTCGTGCTCCCCCAGCACGATGCGGTAGTCGTCACGACCGGCAGTATCACGCACGGCAAGCACCGGCTGCTATCCGGTCTGGTGCACGATCTGCTGGTGCCCGCTTTCTCCGGTGCTCCTTCCGCGGCGACTGATGCTTCGCTGGCTGCCGAGCTCACGGTTGCCGCCCCGGCGCTTTCGCCGACCTCCGTTGCGCTGGACGGCCAGCGGTACGAATGCGAGTCCAATGAGGACGGACTCTCGGAGATCTCGTTCACTGTGGACGATGATGTCCTCGTGGTGACCTTGGACGACAAACGTGGCCGCCACTCGGTCCGGTGTGGACTGTCCACGTGGGTCGAGTCGGACACCGGCGTCAGCACCTGGCAGCTGCACCACTCGTACCAGGCCGAATCGACGCGCGTCCTCGCCGCGGCTCAGTGGCGTACTCCGCGCGAATTGGTGCTGGAGTGGTACTTCGTGGAATCGCCGTTCCACGACACCGTCACCATCGAGTTCGGCGACGGTCAGGTGCGCTGGCACCGCCGCACCAATGTCAACAGCGGGCCGACCGAGCGTCCAGCAGTTACGGCGAAGCTCGTCTGACGGCGTACGATCCCGCAGATGAGCCGCTTGGCCGGGATCGCCGAGCTCGTGCGCGAGCGCGGGGAACGGATGGTGCGTGCCGCCGACGACGTGGACGAGGTCGTCGGCGCGTGCAGTTCCGCCCTGCGCCCGCACACGCTGCGGGTCCGCGAGCGCCGGCTTTCCGCGCGGCTCGACCACCTCGCCGCCGGTTCGGTCTCGCTGAACCGGCTGCGGTACGGCGCGGCCGTGAGCATCTCGGAGCTGGCTCCCGAACAGGACGAGTTCCTGCTTTCGCTGCCGGTGGGCGGCCGGGCGCGATTCGCCTACGGCGCGACGAACGCGGTGCTGCGGCCCGGCGCGGCGTCGGTGGTGAGCCCGTACCGCGCGTTCCAGCTCGACCTCGACGGCGAGTTCGACCAGGTCGTGCTGCGCCTCGACCGGCCGCTGGTCGAGCGGACCGCCGCGCTGCTCGCCGGGGTGCCCGGCACGGTGGCGGTGCAGTTCGACCTCCGCGCGAACGCCGCCTCCCCCGGCGTGCTGGCGCTGGTCGAGGCCGCGATCCACCTGTCCGGCGGAGGCGCGCGGCCGGGGCACCTCGAAGCGTTGCTGGCCGAGACGTTGCTGCTCCGCCACCCGAACACCCTCAGCGAAACCCTTGCCGCCGAAGCGAAACCGCCGTCGTCCGCCCGGGTTCGCCGCGCGATGGACTACCTGCTGGCGCATCTGCCGGAGTCGTTTTCGATGGCCGCGGTGGCGCGGCATTGCGGAGTGTCGCTGCGCAGCCTGCAGCTCGGCTTCCGGCGCGAAACCGGCCGGACTCTCAGCGAATGGCTCCGCGAACAACGCCTGGACCGAGCCCGCGCACTGCTGGCCGCGGCGGATCCGGCCAGCACCACGGTGACAGCGACCGCGACCGCTTGCGGCTTCGTGCATCTCGGCGATTTCGCCGCCCAGTTCAAGCGCCGGTTCGGCGAATCGCCGTCCGCGGTGCTGCGCAAAACCGACGACGGCGGTTCGCCTGGGCGATAGTCCCGGCGCGGCGGGCTGCGCAGACTTCTGCGCATCGCAAGTCCACACCGCCCGAGGAGACCGCCGTCATGCCACTATCCATTGAGGACAAGCTCGCGATCGTCGAGCTTTCGAACACCCAAATGCGCGCCCTCGACAACCACGACGTCGACGGTTGGGTCGACGCCTGGGTCCCGGACGGACAGTTCATTTCCACCTACGGCACCTTCACCGGCCGCGCCGCACGGACCGAGTTCATCCAAGGCCACATCGCCGCCGGCAAAGAGGACGGTGCCCGCCACCTCTTGACGAACTACGTCGTCACCGGCGACGCCGACCGCGCGACCGTCACCTGCCTGGTCACCAAACTGCAGGTAGAAGCGCCGCCGTTCATCATCGCCACCGGCGTCTACCAGGACGTCGCGGTCCGCACCGCCGACGGCTGGCGCTTCGAATCCCGCCGCCTGGACATCGACCGCGGCGTCTTCGCCCGGGCCGAGGCGGCCGCGCGATGACCGGCCTGGCCGCCGAACGGTGGGGAGAATCCGGCCCGCCGATCGTCATGGTGCACGGCAGCCTGAGCTCGGCTGCCACCGCGTTCGGCGAGCAGAAGGTGCTCGCCGACCGGTTCCGGATCATCGCCCCGTACCGTCGCGGGTACCAGCCCAGCCCGCCGACCGCCCGCATCGACCCGGACCGCGACGCCGCCGATGTAGCCGAACTCCTAGGCGACGGCGCCCACCTGCTCGGCACGTCAATGGGCGGCGTGGTGGCCATGCGCGCCGCCGCGCTCGCGCCGGAGAAGGTCTGGTCGCTCACCGTAGTCGAGCCGCCCGCCCTGCCGAACGGCTCCGGCCGTCCCGCTGCCGACCGGCTCGCGGTTGCCCTCCGCGACTACTGGGCGGCCACCGCGGACAGCGATCCGGCGACGTTCGTGGCTGGGTTTCTTCGGGTGCTGAACGTCGATCTGCCATTGCCGTCGCCGCTTCCGCCGCCGTTGCTGGAGGCCGCGCGCAACCTGATGACGGAACGGCCGTGGGAGACGGGTGTGCCGGTGGAGGCGCTGGCCCGCACGCCGTTCCCGAAACTGGTGGTGACCGGTGGCGGTACTCCGGGGTTCGAGGATGTCGCCGATGCGCTGGCGGAAGGGTTGTCCGCGAAGCGGGTTCTCTTCCCGGGGAGTCCGCATGCTGTGCAGCGGATCGGGCAGCGGTTCAACGAGGAGTTCCTGGCCCATTTGGCAGGTTAGGGCTTCGGCGGGCCCGGCCAGCGCGGGCGACATGGCTGGTTCGGACGCCTTCCGCCCGATGCCGCCTGCCTACCCTGATCGGACTACCTCGAGGTTTCGCGCCCGGTGCGACGAGGTATCGCTCCGGGCGACGCTATTCGCCAGAGGAGGAACCATGCACGCACAGCGCGGAGATTGGCTGGTCGTGAAGGGAATCCACGTGGACGTTCCGGAGCACCGGGGCCGCATCGTGGCCGTGGGATCGCCGGACGGGGACCCGCCGTTCACCGTCCGCTGGCTCGGCGCGGACCACGAGTCGACGGTCTTCCCGGGCCCGGACGCGATCGTGCTGACCGACGCCGAACTGGCCGCCCAGGACGCACGCGCCCGGCGATAGCCCCGCCAGTCGTCTGTGAGGGGAACCCTGAGGGAACCTGATTCCCTCAGGGTTCCCCTCAC
>NZ_JBSFNS010000175.1:0-12138 GCF_053587275.1 Amycolatopsis sp. NPDC003676 | reverse complement strand
ATCCGGGTCAAGGGGTTGGCCATCCGGCCGGATGGCCAACCCCTTGACCCGGATGCGTGACGGCGAGCGGCAGACTCGCCTAGCCGGGCACCACCGCCGAATCGGATCGGGTCACCCTTGTGCCGCGGATTTTTCCTGGCATCGGCTACTCACCGGCCGCGGGAGTGTGGGTGACCAGCAGGGTCACGCCTGCTTCGCCGTCGCAGTCGACCATCACCGGGCCGACTCCGTTGCCGACCTTCGTGGTGATTTTCGCTGTTGCCTTGAAGGCGTCCGGGTTCGCGTCGACGATCTTGACGTCCTTGAGGATCTGGTGACCCGGGAATCCGCCGATCACCTTCTTCAGGCCCTTGCCTCCGCCGCAGTTGCCGGTGAGCGTGATGTCCCCGCCGGGGGCGGCCGGGTTCGGGTCGATCTTCACGGTCGCCCGGGCTCCCTCCGGCGGCTGCTCGGCGGGCGGCTGGGCAGCAACAGCGGCAGGAGCGGCGGCCGCTACGGGCGCAGCCGGATGATCGCCGGTGGCCGCCGCGGCGACTCCGATCGTTCCTCCGGCGATGACGGCCGCCGCGAGTGCCGTGCCGACGACCAGGCGGCCGTGGCGCAGAACCGAAGACTTCACTGACATTCCGTTTCCCTCCCTCGAAGTGTCCATTGAGGACACTCTGCGGTTCGCCCCGGTGCACGGGGTTCGTCCGGATAGTCGAGGCGACCCCCTCCGCGGGTTCTCGCCGGAGCAAAAAGTGACCGGGGTCACATCCGCGGGCAACGGCTACGATAGCGGGAAATCGAACGCTGGCGGGGAGTTTTCGTGACAGTGGCCGGAGAAGCGCGCGAACGGCTGAGCCCGCGGGTCGCCAAACAGGTGCGCGATCTGATCCTGACCGGCGCGGTCCGCGGCGGCGAGCGGCTGCGGACCGAGCATCTGGCCGAGCGCCTCGGCGTCAGCGCCACCCCGGTCCGCGAGGCGTTGATGGCGCTCGCGGGCGAGGGCATGGTGGATTTCCGTCCAGGGCGCGGATTCCGGGTGATCCCGGTGACGCGCCGCGACGTCGTGGACGTCTACGCGATGCAGGCCTACGTCTCCGGTGAGCTGGCCGCGCGCGCGGCGGAGGCGTTCGATCCGGCGGGGCTGGCGCGGCTGGACGACCTTCAGCGCGAGATCGAGAAAACCGTCCGCGACGGCGACCTCGACGCGACCGAGCGGGCCGATTTCGCGTTGCACCGCATGGTCAATCACACCGCCGCCTCGCCCAAGTTCACCTGGATGCTGTCTTTGACGCTCCGGTATGTGCCGTTTTCGGCGTATGCGGACATTCCCGGCTGGCCGATCCTCGCGCGCGACGACCACGATCGGGTGCTCGCTGCCCTGAACGAGCGAAAGCCGGACGCGGCGCGGGAGGCGATGGCGGCGCACATCCGCGAGGCGGGGGACCTGCTGGTCGACTTCCTTGCGGCACAGGGCGTCCTCGCGGCGCACTAGACAGCCGGTGCGTTTTCTATAGAATCCGCCGGGAGGGAGAGAACCCAGATCGAAGGAGACTCGGTGGCGGAGCGCGACGTGCTGTACCTCGGCGGCGAATGGGTCCGCTCGGACTCGGACGCCACGATCCCGGTGGAAAACCCGGCCACCGAGCAGGTCCAGGCGCACATCCCGGAGGGCACGGCCGCCGACGTCGACCGGGCGGTCCGGGCGGCGCGCGAGGCGTTCCCGGCGTGGGCCGCGACCACGCGGGCGGAACGCGCTGAGCTGCTGGGCAAACTCCTCGACGGGCTGGCGAAGCGAGCCGACGAGATCGGCGAGACGATCGCGAAGGACGTCGGCACGCCGCTGCGGATCGCGACCCGGATCCAGGCCGCGCTGCCGCAGACCGACGTGAAGACGTACGTCGATCTGCTCGGCCAGGACGAGCCGGAGGAGAAGGTCGGCAACTCGCTGATCGTCCGCGAACCGGCGGGCGTGGTCGCGGCGATCACGCCGTGGAATTACCCGCTGCACCAGATCACCTGCAAGATCGCTCCGGCGCTGGCTGCGGGCTGCACAGTCGTGGTCAAGCCGAGCGAGGTCGCGCCGTTGAGCGCGTACCAGTTGTTCGACGCGATCCACGACGCCGGTTTTCCGCCCGGCGTGGTCAATCTGGTCACCGGATACGGGCCGGCGGTGGGCGAGGCGCTGGCGACGCATCCAGAGGTCGACGTCGTGTCGTTCACCGGTTCGGTGCGCGCCGGCACCCGGGTGGCCGAGCTGGCGGCACGCACGGTCAAGCGCGTCACGCTGGAGCTGGGCGGCAAGTCCGCCAACGTGATCCTCGGCGACGCGGACCTGGCGACGGCGGTCAAAGTCGGCGTCTCCAACGCGTTCCTCAACGGCGGCCAGACCTGCACGGCGTGGACGCGCATGCTCGTCCCGCGCGAGAAGCACGACGAAGCGGTGGCGCTCGCGAGGACGTTCGCCGAGGGGTTCACGACGGGCGATCCGTTGGACCCCAAGACAAAACTCGGCCCGCTTGTCTCGGCAGCACAACGCGACCGGGTGCGCGGCTACATCGAGAAGGGCATCGCCGAGGGCGCGACTCTGGTGACTGGTGGTACTGAAGCTCCTGCGGACACAGGTTACTTCGTAGCACCGACAGTTTTCGCGGGCGTGGACCCGGATTCGACGATCGCGCAGGAGGAGATCTTCGGCCCGGTGCTGTCGATCATCCCGTTCGACGACGAGGAGGACGCGCTGCGCATCGCGAACAACTCCCGCTACGGCCTGCACGGCGCGGTGTGGTCCGCCGACCAGGACCGGGCGCTGGCCTTCGCGCGCAAGGTCCGGACCGGGCAGATCGACGTGAACGGCGGGGCGTTCAACCCGCTCGCCCCGTTCGGCGGCTACAAGCAGTCCGGTCTCGGCCGCGAGATGGGCCGGGCCGCGCTCGACGAGTTCACCGAGCTCAAATCCATCCAGCTCTAGCACGACCCGAAGGAGAAGACACCGTGGTCAAAGCCGTGGTTGTGCGCGAGCAGGGCGGCCGTCCGGAGGTGTGCGACATCGCGTTGCCGCCGGTCGGGTCCGACGACGTGCGGGTGCGGATCGCGGCCGCCGGGGTGTGCCATTCCGATCTGTCCATGGTGGACGGAACGCTGCGCCCGCAGTACCCGTTCGTGCCGGGACACGAGGCGTCCGGCGTCGTGGCCGAGGTCGGCAATGACATCACGCACGTGCAGCCGGGGGACCGGGTGGTGCTCAACTGGGCCGCCGCCTGCCGGGAATGCTGGTTCTGCCTGGCCGGAGAACCGTGGTTGTGCTCGGCGATCGAGGGCGTCACCACGTTGCCGCGCGGGGAGTTGGACGGCGAGCCGCTCAACGTCGTGCTCGGCGTCGGCGGATTCGCCGAGGAAACCGTGGTGCCCGGGCGATCCGTCGTGCCGCTGCCGGACGGCGTTCCGCTCGATCTGGCCGCGTTGATGGGCTGCGCGGTGCTGACCGGGGTCGGCGCGGTGCGCAATACCGCGAAAGTCCGAAAAGGACAGAGCGTGCTCGTGCTCGGTCTCGGCGGGATCGGATTGTGCGTGGTGCTCGGGGCGAAACTTGCGGGAGCCGGGCAGATCATCGCGGCCGACCTGTCGCCGGAGAAGGAAGCGCTCGCCCGCGCGGCCGGCGCGACGGATTTCCTGGTGAGCGACGACAAACTCGCCAAACAGGTGCGTGGGCTGACCGACGGTCGCGGCGCGGACTACGCCTTCGAATGCGTCGGCGCGGCGACGACGATCCGCGCGGCGTGGAGTTCGGTGCGCCGCGGCGGGCACTGCACGGTGGTCGGCGTCGGGCGAAAAGACCAGCAGGTCGTGCTGAACCCGCTGGAGATCTTCCACTTCGCCCGCACGCTCACGAGCACCGTCTACGGCGCTTCCGACCCGGACATCGACATCCCGGTTCTCGCCGGCGAGGTCCGTTCCGGTGCGCTCAACCTGGAAACCCTGGTGACGCACCGGATTTCGCTCGAGGAGGTCGGCGAGGCGTTCGACCGGATGCGGCAGGGACAGGGCGCCCGGTCGCTGATCCGGATCGGGGACTGAAAGACCGGCCGGGACCGCATCAAGGTCCCGGCCGTCCTCGCTCAGTCGGCCACGTCCAGCGCGGCTTGGATAATGCTGTCCGTGTCGATGCCGTGATGCCGGTACACGCTCTCCAGATCCCCGGACTGCCCGAACCGCGTCACGCCCAGGTGCGACGCCCGCACGCGGTGGACGTTCGCCAGGAACGCCAGCGTGTGCGGATGTCCGTCCAAGACCGTCACCATCGGCGCGGATCGTTCGGACGGCAGTGCCGACTCCAGGATCCACGTCTCGGCCGTGTCCTGCCCCGCCCGCGCCTGCACAGCGCGGAACAGCAGGCCGGGGCTCGTCACGCACACCACATCGGCGTGCTTGCCCAGCGCGTCCAGCCGGTCGGCGGCTTCCAGCGCCTCGGTGACCATCGCGCCCATCGTCACCAGTGTGACGTCCGGGCGGGCCACCGCGGCGGTGCGGATCGGATACGCGCCCGCCACGACCTGGCGGCGGCGACGTTCCCGCGCGGCCGGATCGGTCGGCACCGCGGCCAGGCTCTGGTCCACCGGACGGGTCGACAGCCGCAGGTAGGCGGAAGTTCCGTCGGGGCGGCCGAGCCGCGACAGGGAAGCCAGCAGGGTCCACTCGACGTCCAAGGCGAACGCCGGTTCGTACGTCACGCAACCAGGCTGTTCGAGCCCGACCGACGGCGTGGTCACCGACTGGTGCGCGCCGCCCTCGGGCGCGAGCGTGACGCCGGACGGCGTACCGACCAAAATGGACTGTCCGCCGCCGTAGATGCCGAACGACCACGGTTCCAGCGCGCGCTCCACGAAGGGGTCGTAAAGCACCCCGATCGGCAGCAGCGGACGGCCCCAGCGCGACCACGTGGTGCCGAGTTCGCCGAGTGCGCTCACCAGGTTCACCTCGGCGATGCCCAGCTCCAGATGCTGTCCGCTGGGCCGCTCGCGCCAGTGCAGGATCGTCTCGGGGTCGTCGGCGAACCAGTCGACGCGTTCCTGCGGCGACCACACGCCGACCTTGTTGACCCAGCCGCCGAGGTTGGTGCTGGACGAGACGTCCGGGCACAGCGTCACGACGAGTTCCGCCGCCTCGGGCGCTTCGCGGGTCAGGTCGAGCAGCGCGCGGCCGAGCGCGGCCTGCGTCGTGGTGCGACCGGACGGCGTGCGGCCGATGTCGGACGGCAGCGCCGGAACCGGTTGCAGCGAAACGGTTTCCCGCTCCAGGCGAGTGGCCGTCGAAGCGCACAGCTGGGCGGCGGCAGAGCCTTCGGGAAACTTCTGCCACGGGTTGTCCGGCGAGATTCCGACCCGTGAGGCCAGCGAACCCAGCTGCTCGGCAGTCAGCAGCGACGAGTGGTTCTGCGGATGTCCCTCGCTGGCGAGACCGAAACCCTTGACGGTGTAAGCGAAAACAACCGTCGGCCGGTGGTCCTCGATCGCGTCGAACGTGTCCAGCAGCGCGGACAGGTCGTGGCCGCCGAGGTTGCGGATGGCGGCGTGCAGCGTGTCGTCGTCGAGAGTGTCCAGCAGCGGAGCCAGTTCCGGCGTCGTCAGGCGTTCACGCAGCTGCGCCGGGGTGCAGCGGATGAGCCGCTGGTACTCCGGGTTCGACATCTCGTCAATCCGCGTGCGCAGCGCCGCGCCGCCCGGCCGCTCGAACAGTTCCTGCAGCAGCCGGCCGTACTTCGCGGTCAGCACCTGCCAGCCGGCCGCCTCGAACATGCCCTGCAGCCGGGTCGCGCCGATGTTCGGCACCACGCGGTCGAGCGACTGCCGGTTCAGGTCGACGATCCACACGACCTCGCCCAGTTCCGCCACGTTCGGGTCGAGGATCGCTTCCCAGCACGCGCCCTCGTCCAGTTCCGCGTCGCCGACCAGCGAGTACTGCCGTCCGGCGCCCGCGCCGCCGCCGTGGGATTCGACGTAGCGCCGCGCCAGCGCGCCCCAGATCGGGGCGGTCGCGCCGATGCCGACGGAACCGGTGGAGTAGTCGACGCGGTCCGGGTCCTTCGAGCGCGACGGGTAGCTCTGCAGGCCGCCGAACTCGCGCAGCGTCGTCAGGTACTTCTCGTCGAGGTCGCCGAGCAGGTAATTGATCGCGTGCAGCACGGGGGAGGCGTGCGGCTTGACCGAAACCCGGTCCTCGGCGCGCAGCCGGGCGAACCACAGCGCGGTCATGATCGACACCATCGAGGCGCTGGACGCCTGGTGCCCGCCGACCTTGAGCCCGGTCGGATTGGGCCGGACGCGGTTCGCGTGGTCGATGATCGCGGTGGACAGCCACAGAACCCGGTCCTGCACCTCGCGCAGGACGGTCACCGTGTCGTTGTCCGGAAGGCGTTCGGGGGCGGCGCTGCTCACGACGGATCGGACCTTTCTTGGGCGGAAAGTTCAGGACAGTCCAGCAGAGCTGGGTAGGGTGCACAACAAGCGCGTTCGACATTGCGCAGAACGCCCAGGACAGCACCTCGCGGTGCGGAGAGGACTGCGCAGCATGCCCAGCACTCAACGGCTCGACGCCACCGACGCCCGGATCCTGCTCGCGCTCGGCCGCAACCCGCGGGCCACCGCCGTCGCGCTCGCCGACGAGCTGGGCCTGTCCCGCAACACCGTGCAAAGCCGGCTCGCCCGCCTCGAACAAGGCGACGCGCTGCGCTCGGCCGAACACCGGATCGACCCGGCCGCGCTCGGCTACCCGCTCACCGCGTTCGTGACGGTGCAGGCGCGGCAACGGCTGCTGGACGAGGTCGGCCGCGCGCTCGCCGCGGTGCCGGAAGTGCTGCAGGTGCGCGGATTGACCGGGGCGCAGGACCTTCTGGTGCACGTCGTCGCGACGGACGCGGACGATTTGTACCGGATCGCCGGGGAAATCCTGGAAATCCCCGGCGTCGAGCGCACCAACAACGCGCTCGTCATGCGCGAGATGGTGCCTTACCGGCTCACCCCGCTGCTCGAGCGCGCTGCCCGGCGCTGAAAATCACGGCTGGTCGTCGGCCGCCCGCTCGCGGCCGCGCTGCAGCATGGTCCGGTGCGCCCACACCAGCAGCGGCGCGGCCAGCAGGCCCCACAGGAACCAGCCGGTGTCCCCGGCCATCAGGCCGAACACCAGCATCAGCAGAACTGTCGCCTCGGCGAGCACGAGGATCTGCCGCCACCGCCGGGACTGCGCGGGCAGCACGCCTTGGCTCAGCGTCGCGGCGAACACGGGGTCGCTCGCGGCGAGTTCCTCTTCGATCTTCCGCAGGGCGCTGCGGTCGCGATGGGGCAGCATGATCCCCTCCTCGGGCAGGACGGGCCGGTGATCGCTCAAGTACCAGTGGAGTACCCGTCCCCGGTCGCCGTCAAGCCCGGGTTTTCGCGGGAATAATCGCCCGTGCCCGGAGGCCGTTGCAAACTGAAACACGTTCTAATAACGTGCCGGGGGTGAGATACGGGATCGTGTTGTTCACCAGCGACCGGGGCATCTCCCCGGCGGCGGCCGCCCAAGCCTCCGAAGAGGCCGGATTCGCGACGTTCTACGTGCCCGAGCACACCCACATCCCGATCCGGCGGGACGCCCCGCATCCCCGGACCGGCGACTCCTCGCTCCCGGACGACCGCTATCTGCGCACGCTGGATCCGTGGGTCGCCCTCGCCAGCGCGGTGCCGGTGACCTCGACGATCCGGCTGGCGACCGCGGTGGCGCTGCCGGTGGAGAGCGATCCGATCACGCTCGCCAAAACGGTCGCGACGCTGGACCACCTGTCCGGCGGCCGGGTCACGCTCGGCGTCGGGTTCGGCTGGAACACCGACGAACTCGCCGACCACGGGGTGCCCGGGAAGCGGCGGCGCACCGCGCTGCGCGAGTACCTCGAGGCGATGCGCGCGCTGTGGACCGAGGAAGAGGCGAGCTACTCCGGCGAGTTCGTGGAGTTCGGGCCGAGCTGGGCGTGGCCGAAACCGGTGCAGCCCAAGGTGCCGGTGGTCGTCGGCGCGGGCGGGAACGAGCGCACGTTCCGCTGGATCGCGCGGCACAGCGACGGCTGGCTGACCACGCCCGGCGAGGGCGACATCACCGGGAAAGTCGCGCAGTTGCGCGAAATCTGGCGCGAGGAGGGCCGCGACGGCGAGCCGGAGGTGATCGCGCTCGGGCCGCGCCCGGATCCGGAAGGGCTGGCCAAGCTCGAGGCGGCGGGCGTCACCGAGGTCGTGTTCGGGCTCCCGGACCGCTCGGCGGGCGAGGCCGAGGCGTGGCTGGACCGGCTCGCCGGAAAGCTCGGGCAGCTGGCCGGAGCCTGACGGCGTCCACTTCGGACCGCACTACCTCCGTTGGTATGGACCTGCGCGCTGGAAGAGCAAAAAGCGCCTGAACGGGTGAACCCGGCCGCCACGCGTCATTCCTGAGGCGGCCTTCCCTCTTGTTTCGTGTGGCGGTGACCGGCCGGCACGCCCCCCGACCGGCCGGTCACCGCTTCGCCCGTCTGCGGCGGCGAGGCGAATGGCGCCGCGCGGCGCCGCCCGGGACACTGGTCCGGTGCGCATTCCCGTTCCCCGGACCGAAACGTGACCCCCGAGCTGGCCGAACTGGCCGCTGCCCACGGCGTCGCCACCCGCTACGAAAACGCCGACCAAATCGAAGTACCGGTCGACCCAGACGTCGTGATCGCCGTATTGGCGCAGCTCGACGTCGACGCCGGTACTCCACAAGCAATTCAGCGAGAACTGGCTGCGGTGCGGGAAGCCCGTGCCTCGCAAGCGTTGCCGCCGACTGTCGTGGTGCGCGCCGGGCAAGAACGCGAACTCGGCCGAGCTGCCACCGTCGAACTCGAAGACGGCACAGCGCGTGACGTCGGCACCACACTTCCGGCTGACCTTCCGCTGGGCTGGCACGAGATCGTGACCGCGGAGCAACGGGTTTCGCTGGCTGTCGTCCCGGACCGGCTGCCCGCGGTGCCTCCCGCGTGGGGCTGGATGCTGCAGCTTTACGCGCTGCATTCCGAACAGTCGTGGGGCATGGGCGATTTCGGCGATCTCGCCGCGATGGCGTCCCGGTCGGCCGCCGAACTGGGCGCGGGCGTGCTGCTCGTCAACCCGGTGCAGGCGATCAGTCCGGCGCATCCGGTCGAGCGGTCGCCGTATTCGCCGTCCAGCCGCCGGTTCGCGAACCCGCTGTACCTGCGGGTCACCGACACCGAAGCGTTCGCTCGCGCCGATGAAGACACTCAGCGACAGGTACGGGAGCTAGCGCCGGATCCGATCGGCGAACTGATCGACTACGACGCCGTGTGGACCGCCAAACGCGCCGCGCTGGAACTGCTGCGCCCGCACCACCCGAACCCGATCGAACTGGACGACGACCTCCGCGATTTCGCCGCGTTCGGCGCGCTCGCCGAGGTGCACGGCAGCGACTGGCGCGAGTGGCCCGAGCCGTTGCGCGATCCCGGCAGTGCCGAGGTGGCCGCCGCGCGGGAGGAACTGGCCGAGCGGATCGAGTTCCACGGCTGGCTCCAGCAGCTCTGCCACGAGCAGCTCGACAACGTCCGGCGCGCCGCGCGCGAGGCGGGCATGCCGGTCGGCGTGGTGCACGATCTGCCGGTCGGGGTGCATCCCGGCGGTGCGGACACCTGGGCGCTGCGGAACGTGTTCGCCGCGCGGGTGCGGGTCGGCGCGCCGCCGGACGCGTTCAACCAGCAGGGCCAGGACTGGAATCTGCCGCCGTGGCGGCCGGATCGGCTCGCCGAAGCCGGATACGCGCCGTTCCGCGACGTCGTGCGCGGCGTGTTGCGGCACGCTGACGGCATCCGGGTGGACCACGTCGCCGGAATGTGGCGGCTGTGGTGGATTCCGCCGGGCGAACCGGCTGGTCGCGGCACGTACGTGCACTACGACGCCGAAGCGATGCTCGGCGTGCTCGCGCTGGAAGCGCATCGCGCGGGCGCGGTCGTGGTGGGGGAGGACCTCGGCACTGTCGAGGACACCGTCACCGAAACCATGCACGAACGCGGTCTGCTCAGCTCCGCCGTGCTGTGGTTCCAGCGCGACTGGGACACGCCCGGCAAGCCGTTCGTCCGCCCGGAGAACTGGGATCCGGCCGCGATGGCGAGTATTTCAACGCACGACCTGCCGACAGTGTCCGGCTGGCTCGACGCCGAGCACGTGCGGGTGCGAGCCGAACTCGGCCAGCTTGACCGTCCGGTGGAGCAGGAGTACGCCGAAGCGGCGGCCGAGCGGACGGCGCTGCTCGAACTGGTTGCCAGCGAAGGAATTCCGGACGACGACTTGGTGGTCGCCTTGCACACGCTGCTCGCTTCGGCGGCGTCGCGGCTGGTGCTGACCGCACCGGCGGACGTCGTCGGCGAACGGCGCCAGCCGAATTTGCCGGGCACAGTGGATGAGTACCCTAACTGGCGCATCCCGCTTCCCGTCACTGTCGACGGGTTCTTCGCCGACCCGCGGGTGCGGGCGGCGGTCGCCCCGCTCGCCGCGGCCCGCCCGGTGCGCTGAACAACTCGAAAAGCCCGTCCGGACAACGAAAACCGATGCCCAAGGAGAAGCCCTGTGCGGCCCTGGCCCGGAAAGCCCTACCCGCTCGGCGCGACCTACGACGGCGTGGGGACGAACTTCGCGCTGTTCTCCGAGGTCGCCGAGCACGTCGATCTCTGCCTGTTCGACGACGAGGGCAACGAAACCCGCTCGCGGCTGGAGGAGGTCGACGGCTTCGTCCACCACGGCTACCTGCTCGGCGTCGGCCCCGGGCAGCGGTACGGATTCCGCGTGCACGGGCCGTACGACCCGAGCCGCGGCCAGCGCTGCAACCCGAGCAAGCTGCTGATCGACCCGTACGCCAAGGCGTTGTCGCGCGGCGTCGACTGGAGTGAAGCGCTGTTCAGCTACCGCTTCGACGACCCGGAGCAGCTCAACGAGGACGACTCCGCCGGTCACGTGCCGTATTCGCTGGTGGTCAGCCCCTTCTTCGACTGGGCCAACGATCGCGCGCCGCGGGTGCCGTACCACGAAACGGTCATTTACGAGACGCACGTGCGCGGCATGACGATGACGCATCCGTTCGTGCCCGAGCGGCTGCGCGGCACGTACGCCGGGCTGGCGCATCCGGCGATCGTGGAGCACCTGCAGAAACTCGGCGTGACCACAGTGGAGCTGATGCCGGTGCACCAGTTCGTCACCGACCACGGTCTCGACGAAAAGGGCCTGCGCAACTACTGGGGTTACAACACGATCGGGTACTTCGCGCCGCACGACGGGTACGCCGCGATGCAGGGCCAGGGCGGACAGGTGCAGGAGTTCAAGGGCATGGTCCGCGCCCTGCACGAGGCGGGCATCGAAGTGATCCTCGACGTGGTTTACAACCACACCGCCGAGGGAAACCACCTCGGCCCGACGCTGTCCATGCGCGGCATCGACAACGAGGCGTACTACCGCCTGGTCGAGGACGATCCGCAGTACTACATGGACTACACCGGCACCGGGAACTCGCTCAACGTGCGCAGCCCGCACACACTGCAGCTGATCATGGATTCGCTGCGGTACTGGGTGACCGAGATGCACGTGGACGGCTTCCGGTTCGACCTCGCCTCCGCGCTGGCCCGCGAGTTCTACGACGTCGACCGGCTGTCGACGTTCTTCGACCTCGTGCAGCAGGACCCGATCGTGAGCCAGGTGAAGCTGATCGCCGAACCGTGGGACGTCGGGCCCGGCGGCTACCAGGTCGGCAATTTCCCGCCGCTGTGGACGGAGTGGAACGGGCAGTACCGCGACACCGTCCGCGATTTCTGGCGCGGCGAGCCGTCCACGCTGGGCGAGTTCGCGTCGCGCATCACCGGTTCGTCGGACCTCTACCAGGACGACGGCCGCCGCCCGTTCGCGTCGATCAACTTCGTGACCGCGCACGACGGCTTCACGCTCACCGATCTGGTGTCCTACAACGAAAAGCACAACGAGGCCAACGGCGAGGACAACCGCGACGGCGCGGACGACAACCGGTCCTGTCCGATTCTCCTGCTGCTCGCGCGGATCGCGCAGGGGCTTTCGCTCGGCGGGGAGGTGTCCAACGCTTCCGCTTACCTCGGCGAGGTCGCGCCCA
>NZ_JBSFNS010000174.1:0-12218 GCF_053587275.1 Amycolatopsis sp. NPDC003676 | reverse complement strand
CGGGCCGAGCCGGGTCGGTCCGGTCGGCGGGTGCGGTGTGCGGTACGTGAGGGGAACCCTGAGGGAATCAGATTCCCTCAGGGTTCCCCTCACGTACCCGCGGAACCAGCGCGGGCATCGATCAGGCCGCCTCGCGTGCGCCTCTCTTGCTTGCTGAACAGCGGGTTGCCGAGCTGAGGGCGCGAGGCGGAGCACTGGCTCGGTTTCGACGCCGTCCGCGGGATCCGACGTGTCCGGCGGCGGCCCATCGGGTACCCCTCGGATTCGAGCCGACCGAGGAAGGAGCCCGTCATGGTGCACCCCGTGCCGCCCGGACCGGAGCCCGTCCCGTCGCCGCCGCCACCGGTGCCGCCCTTCCCGCCGGAACCGGCCCCGCCGCCGCGTCCCGGGCCGGGTCCGCTGCCGCCGCCGGAACCGCCCGTACCTCCCGACCCTCGCTGACCAGCCGTCGGCCCGATTGCCGTCCGAGGCGATCGGGTACCTACCGGAAAGCGCGCGAACGGAGGCGGTGATGGACGAGGCGAACCAGGCCGAGCCGGGAGTCGTGGTCGGGGACGACGGTTCCGCCGGCGCCCGCTTGGCCGTGGACTGGGCCGCCGCCGAGGCGGAGGCGCTCGGGACGTGCCTGGTCCTCGTGCGGACGATGACGCTGCCGATGCCGAACGTCGATTTCGTGCCCGGCGTGATCACCCCGGTCGCGGGCGAGATCGTGGCCGATCAGTCCGTTGTGGACTACGCGGAGAAGGAGCTGGCCGACGTCGCCGCCGAGGTCGGCCGGAAGCGGCCGGGGCTGCCGGTGCGCACCCGGGTGCGGTTCGGGCGGGCGAGCTGGGAGCTGGCGGACATCGGGCGGCAGGCGGAGCTGATCGTCGTCGGCGCGTCCGGGCGCGGCGGGCTGCCCCGGCTGCTGCTCGGGTCGACCGCCTCGCAGGTGGTGCACACGTGCGCGCGGCCGGTCGTCGTGGTCCGTCCGGCGAAGGAGAAGACGCGGCGGGTCGTCGTCGGGGTGGACGGGTCGCCGTCCAGCGTCGCGGCGGTGCGGTACGCGTACGACTTCGCCGACCGGCACGGATGCGCCTTGCACGCGGTGCACGTGTGGTCGGAACCGCCGGAGGACGTCTTCGGCCCGGCCCGCTCCGGCGGCGAGGGGCAGCAGAGCCCGCAGGACGAGGGCGAACGGCTGCTCGCGGAGGCGCTGACCGGTCTCGGCGAACGGCATCCGGACGTCGTGGTGCAGCGGGAGGTCGCGCTCGGCAGCGTGGCGGAGGTGTTGCTGGACCACGCCGAAGCGGCGACGCTGCTGGTGGTCGGCGGGCACGGCCGAGGTGCGCTGCGAGGTGCGTTCCTCGGGTCGGTGAGCCACGCGATGGCCTATCACGCGCCGTGCCCGGTCGCGATCGTGCGGCAGGGCGTCGAGGAACACCCGGCCTAGCGCTGCAGGCTCCGTCGCACCAGCGCTGCCGCGAGCCGGGCCGAATCGTCGCCGGGCACCAGTTTCGCCAGGCGTTTCGGGTCGGTGGGCAGACCGGCTTTCTTCGCGCCGGCCAAGGCCTTCCGATCGAAATACGGCCGCAGCCATGGCCACACTGCCTGTGCTTCGCGGCAAAAGATCTGCGCGCCCGTCGGGCCGATCCGGGGAAACTCGGTGATGAGTTTTTCCAGCCGTTGCGGATCTTCGTCGGCGGCGTCGGCCATGCGGCGCAGGTCGTCGCCGTAACGGTCGCGGATGAAATCGGCGCCTTCGCCGAGGTGTTGCGAAGTGCTTTCGTCATACCGGACGTAGTGAGCGCGGCCGAGCGCGTCGACGCGTTGCTGCCACGTGGAATCGCGCATCGCGGCGGGGGAGCGCCAGCCGGACCGAGACAGTTCCCGCGCGGCGGCGACGGCGATGTCGGCGCTGATCCGCGTGGAGAGCAGCGTCGTGAGGACCAGCAAACGGTACAGCGGTTGCGGTTTGTCGGCCAGCTTGATCCCGGCGTCCTCGGCGAAAGTCGTGCCGTGGTCGGCGAGAAGTTCGTCCACTCGGCGCATGCGGGCCGGATTCCCGTTCGGAGGCAAGCGAAACTCAGGGCTCCCAGCGGAGCGGCTCCTTGGCGAATTCGACGCAGAGCCGCCAGCCGTCGGAGCCGGGCGCGGGTTCGGTCCAGGCGTCGAGCGAATCGGTCAGCGCGCGCAGGATGTGCCAGCCGACCTCGTCCGGTCCGGGCGGGAACGCCGACGTCGTCGTGGTGGTGACTGTCACGGTCATGCGGCCCGCGCAGCGGAAGGCGCATTCCAGGAACGCGCCGTCGTCCGCCCGTCGCGCCTGGGCCGCGACCGCTTCGTCGACTGCCAGCCGGAGGTCGGCGACCTCGTCGAGCCGGAAATCGGCCGAGGAGGCGATGTCCTCGGCGACCAGCCTGGCCAGGAACAGCAGCTCCCCGTTCGCCCGCAGGCGCAGCTCGACCACTGGCGCAGCCGCGGTGAGCATGCCCGTTCCGTCCGCATCGCGCTGAACCATGGACTGCGGGTTACCCGGTGCGGCGGCAGGTCAATCATCACCCGCCGGATGCATGCGGAGCACCCGAAAGGCCCCGTTTCCGGCACCGCGCCAGGGGTAACCGGAGGACCGGAGCACGGCAGGGAAAGGAGCACCCGGCATGAGCACCAACGCCTATCTCTCGTTCCTCGCGATCGGGATCGCGCTGGTCCTGGTGGACGGCCAGATCATCTACCGCAGCGGCCGCCGGTACCTCGCGAACGCCTACGGGGACCCCGGAGCCGGCGCCTCGATGACCCGCCTGGTGACCGTGTTGTTCCACCTCGGGACGCTGGGCATCCTGGCCTTGATCTCGACGGTCGACATCGGCGGGAGCGACCTGCCCGGCGTCGTCGGACGGCTGGGCGTGCTGCTGCTGATCCTGGCGCTGGCCCACGCCGCGACGCTCGGCGCGCTGGCGCGGATCCGGGGCGAGCAGGACGTGGCCGACGCGATCGCGCACCGCGACGAGCGGCTGGCGCGGCGGTCGGAGACGGATCTGCAGGCTCCGACGGTGACGCCGGTGCCTGGTCAGGAGGGGCGGCATCCGGATGTGAGTCCGTCGTTGGAGCAGCGGTCCCCGTACACGGCTTGAGTGACGGCAATTGAGGGCTGACCGGTGCGGATTCCTCGTGCGAGTACTGCGAAATGTGCTCGCGTGCGCGCGATGTCGGCCTCGGCGGGTGTGGCTCGCCGCGTGTCGTCGGGTTGTTGATCCTGGCTCACGCGACGAGCGGCTGGCGCGGCGGTCGGAGACGGATCTGCAGGCTCCGACTGTGACGCCGGTGCCGGGTCAGGAGGGTCGGCATCCGGATGTGACCGTCGTTGGAGCAGCGGTCCCCGTACACGGCCTGAGCGACGGCAAACCGGTGCGTTTTCGCGAACCCCGCGAAAACGCACCGGTTTATGCCGCCCGCACTGTCTACAAGCGAGGGTCCACCGGCTCGGATTCCAGTGCCAGCACGGCGAAAACGCACTCGTGCACGCGCCACATCGGCTCGTCGCGGGCGAGCCGGTCCAGAGCTTCCAGGCCAAGGGCGTACTCGCGCAGCGCCAGCGAGCGCTTGTGCCCGAGGCCTCGTTGCCGCAGCCGGGACAGGTGGCGTTCCTCGGTGTAGTCCGGGCCGTAGATGATCCGCAGGTACTCGCGCCCGCGGACCTTCAGCCCCGGCTGCACCAGGCCGCGCGATCCGCGCACCAGGTTCGCGGCCGGTTTGACCACCATGCCCTCGCCGCCCCGCGCGGTGAGGGAGGTCCACCAGTCGACGGCCGCCGCGACGGAGGCGGGATCGGTGGTGCTGACCGACACCCGCCCGGTCGGGGCGAGGAAACCGTCGCTGCTCTCGACGAGCCGGTCGGCCAGCGTCAGGTGCCAGTCGTGGCTTTGCTGGTGATGCGCGTGCCCAGCCGACGCCAGCACCTGGAACGGCGCGAAACGCACACCGTCGAGGCCGTCGGTCGGCCAGCAATAGCGCCGGTACGACTGGGCGAACGCGTCCGCGTTGGCTGCGCGGGAATTCGTGCGCTCCAGCAAAGCCGACACGTCGAGGCCCGAGGCATCAGCGGCGGCTAGCGCGGTCGCGGCTGCGGGAAGCGCCGAGCGGGCGGCAGCGCCGACAGCCGCGTACTGCTCGCGCAGCAACTGCTCGGCTTTGACGCTCCACGGCAGCAGTTCGCCGTCGAACAGCAACCAGTCCGAGCCGAGTTCGTCGAACAGGCCCGCCTTTTCCGCGGCAGCACGGATCCGATCGACCACTTCGGCGGTCAGTGTTTCGGTGAAGAAGTGCCGTCCGGTCCGCGTCCACACCGCGCCCAACGCGTCGCCGGGCGCGCCGAAGCGGGCGCGGGCCGCGTCGAGCGAGCGGCACACTAGTGCGACCGCGCGCGAACCCATGTGCTTTTCCTCGCACACCACAGAATCCACGCCCTCCGCGCGGAAGTAGTCGAACGCTTGGCTCGGGTGCTCCAGCAATCCGTCGGCCGTCGCGGTGGCGACCGGCGACATCGTCGGCGGCAGGTAGACCAGCCAGCGCGGGTCGATCGCGAACCGCGACATCACCTCCAGCGCCGCCGCCGCGTTCTCCTCGCGGACGCCGATCCGTTTCTGGTACGCGGTTTCGATCACCCGGCGGCCCAGGACGTCAGTGACGTCCAGAACGCCCGGGTCGCGGTGTGCGACCGGCTCCGCGGCCGACGGGTTGGCCGGGAACGGCTTGGCGGGCTCGTAATAGACCTCGGCCGCCGGGACCGAGACGATCTCCTTTTCCGGATACCGCAACGCGGTCAGGGTTCCGCCGAACACGCACCCGGTGTCCAGGCACAGAGTGTTGTTCACCCACTCCGGCGAGGGCACGGGAGTGTGCCCGTAGACGACCATCGCGCGGCCCCGGTACTCGTTCGCCCACGGATAGCGCACGGGCAGGCCGAATTCGTCGGTCTCGCCGGTGCTCTCCCCGTACATGCAGAAGCTCCGCACGCGTCCGGACGCGCGGCCCTGGAAGCGTTCGGTGATCCCCGCGTGCGCGACGACCAGCTTGCCGCCGTCGAGGACGTAGTGGCTGATCAGACCGTCCATGAAGTCGTGCGCCTCAGCGCGGAATTCGGCCGGTTCGGCGGCGAGTTGCTCCAGCGATTCCGCGAGCCCGTGCGTGACCTGCACATTCCGGCCCCGCAACGCGCGCAGCAGCTTGTGCTCGTGGTTTCCGGTGACACAGAAGGCATTTCCGGCGCGCACCATGCCCATCACGAGCCGCAGCACGCCCGGCGTGTCCGGACCGCGGTCGACGAGATCGCCGACGAACACCGCCCGCCGCCCCGGATGTTGTGCACCGATCGCGCGGCCCTGCTCGTCGCGCTCGATGGCATAACCGAGTTCGGTGAGCAGCGCTTCGAGTTCGACACGACAGCCGTGGATGTCGCCGACGATGTCGAACGGTCCGGTCTCGTGCCGCAAGTCGTTGTACAGCGGGACGCGCGTGATCGTCGCTTCGTCGGCCTCCTCCGGGGTGCGCAGGACGTGCACCGTTCGGAAGCCCTCCTTCTGCAGACTGCGCAACCCGCGGCGCAGCTGATCGCGCTGCCGCCGGATCACCTGCGCGCCGAAGGTCCGGTCCACGCGGCTTTCGTTGCGCGCGGCGCAAAGCGATTCCGGCATGTCCAGCACGATCGCCACCGGCAGCACGTCGTGCTCCTTGGCCAGCGCGACCAGCGATTTGCGCGCGTCAGGCTGCACGTTGGTCGCGTCGATCACGGTCAGCCGCCCGGCGGCGAGCCGTTTGCCGACGATGTAGTGCAGGACGTCGAACGCGTCCTTGGTCGCGGATTGGTCGTTCTCGTCGTCGGACACCAGCCCGCGGCAGAAGTCCGACGAAATGACCTCGGTCGCCTTGAACTGCGCGCGGCCGAAGGTCGATTTTCCGGACCCGCTCGCGCCCACCAGCACGACGAGACACAGGTCGGGAATCTCAAGCGTGCTCATGCCGCACCGCCTTTCGTGAACAGGGCCAGCTGCGTCGCCGGGCCGACTTCGGGGTCGTCGGAGCCGACGGGCAGCATCCGCACGCTGTAGCCGTGGTTGCTCGCGACCCGGTCCGCCCAAGCGCGGAACTCGGCGCGGGTCCACTCGAAACGGTGGTCCCGGTGCCGCAGCTTGCCCGCGGGCAGCGACTCGAACCGCACGTTGTACTCGCGGTTGGGCGTGGTCACGACGACCGCGCCCGGCGCGGCGAACTCGAACACCGTCCGCTCCAGCGCTTGGAGCCGCGGCGGGTCGACATGCTCGACGACTTCCATCAGCACGGCCGCGTCGAGCCCGGCGAGCCGGTCGTCGCGGTAGGTGAGCGAGGACTGCAGCAGCTCCAGCCTGGCCCGCTCCCGTTCGGACATCCGCTCCAGCCGCAGCTTCCGCGCCGCGACCTGCAGCGCGCGAGCCGACACGTCCGCGGCCACGATCCGCTCCACCGACTTCTCGGCCAGGAGGTCGCGCACCAGCGCGCCCTCGCCGCAGCCGAAGTCGCCGACCGAACGGGCGCCCAGCGACCGCAGCACGGCCATGATCGTGCCGCGCCGCTGCTCGGCCAACGGCACCGGACGGTCCGGCACCTCAAGAACGGCCGGCGCGGCGAGCGCGTTGTCGATCTCCTCAGGCTCCGAATCGTCCACTTCGGCCAGCCGGGTCAGCGCGGCGGTCGTCAAGGCACGGCGGTGCGCGAGATAGCGGCGGGTGATGAGCTCCTTCTCCGGATGCCCGGCGAGCCAGTCGCCGCCGGCTCGCACGAGCTTGTCGATCTCCTCTTCGCTGACCCAGTAATGCTTCGCGTTGTCCAGGACCGGCAGCAGCACGTACACGTGGTTGAGCGCGTCGGCCAGCCGGAGCTCGCCGGTCAGCCGGAGGTCGACATAGCGCGAATCGCCCCACTGCGGGAATTCCGGATCGAGCGGGAGCACGGTCGCCTCGACCGTCCAGCCGAGGGGCTCGAACATCCTCCGCACCAGGTCGGTGCCGCCCGGGCACGCGGGCACCCGGATGTCCAGCGGAATCGGCCGGGCCGCCAGCTCCGGATGCGACTTGCACCGGCCGGTGAGCGCGGTGCGGAAGACTTCCTTCAACGCCACCGAAAGCAGGCTCGACGCCGCGTACGGGCGGTCGTTCACGTACTGGCCGAGGGTGAACCCGTCGCCGGAACCCGCCTTGCCGCGCACCAGAGCCACTGGGTCGACTTCGAGCATCAGCGCGGCGGTGCACCGCTCGTCGGACGCCTCGGGGTAGAAGACGTGCGCTTGCCCGGCGGAAAGCTCGAACGACTGCACCCGGCCTGGGTGCTTGTGCAGCAGGAATCCCAGGTCGGAAGCGGGCTGATGGGTCGTGGTGACTGTCAGGAACACGAGAGGGGAGTATTCCGTACGGCATTTGTCCGTGTCGCGGGAGTTTCCGGTGCTCAACACCGTGCGGGGGCGGGATGTGCCGAACGCCGCATTGCGGCTTTTGTCCGTAACGGCGGGGTCCTCGTGCCCGATCATCAGGGAACCGCGAACCGTGCCCTATGGAAACGTCATGAACACCCGGGATTCCGGTGGAGAAAACGAGCCCGGGAAACCGGAGGCCCCGCCGTCGGCCCTGCTGTCGCACCGGTCGCGCCCGGCTCGCTGGTACCGGCTGGCGATGGCAGCGGTCGTGCTGGCCGCCGTCGCCGTGCTGGGCGGTCCGGCCTGGTGGCTGCTCGGCGGACGCTACCTGGGCGGGTATGCGTTGCCGGACGGTGCGATCCCGATCGGCGACCGCGACGTCTGCGCCAACACCGTGACCGTCATGCTCGGCACCGATGCCGAGATGGCGGCCGTCGCCCGGGCGCTGCGCGGCGACCCCCGGGTCCTGCGGTCCTACACCGAGACCAGACAGGACGGCTACGCGAGGTTCCGGAAGTTGTTCGCGAACGAGCCGGAGCTGCTGGAGCTGACCAGCGCGGACACCATGCCGTCCTTGGTGACCGTGGTGCCGATCGACCAGACCGGCACCGAAGTCCTCGCCGAGCAGTTCCGCGTCCAGTTCCCCGAGGCGCGGCGAGTCAGCGAGAGCACCGAGTTCGTCAGCAGGATCGCCGGGCCGGACTATCGGGATCCGACCTGTCCGCCCAGCGGAGAACGCTCTCGCTGAGGGGCGGGTCCGCCCGCTTCGCTCCGCACACAGCCAATCACCGGGAATAAACTTCCCATTAACTGGGAATACCCGCTAGGAACCCGCTGGACCGCGACGTAGCGTGCGCGCCATGACAAGCGCGGATGCCAACCGGAAGGCCGGGACAAGGGCGGCGCGGATCCTGGCGGTGTTCGCCGAGCGGGAGAGCGCCACGGCGGAGGAGATCTCCGTCGGCACGGGCATTCCGTCCAGTGCCGTGTACCGCTACCTGACGACGTTCGTCGAGATCGGCCTCGTGCACCAGGCGCGCACGCGCGGCCGCTACTGCGCGGGCTCGCTCACCGTCCAGATGGCCGAGAACTACCGCCGCGAGGCGCTCGGCCAGGGCGGCGTCAAGCGGCGGCTGCGGCAGCTCGCGGCCGACACCGACGAGCTCGCCGCGTTCCTCATCGCTCGCGACAACGACGTGCTCTGCGTCGAAGCGGCCGAGGGAACCCGCGTGATCCGGTGCAGTTTCTCGCCGGGGCTGAGCAAGCCGCTCGTCTTCGGGGCGAGTGCGCAGGCTTTGCTGGCGTACCTGCCGGAGGACCGGGTCGCGGCGACCGCCGCGGCGCACGGGCTGAGCGGCGAACAGGTCGGGAAGCTGGAGAGCGAGCTGCGCCGGGTGCGCGACCAGGGCTTCGCGGAGAGCGTCGGCCAGGTCGATCCGGGGGTGTGGGGCGTGAGCGTGCCGGTGCTGGACCGGCATCGCCACCTTGTCGGCACGGTGAGCACGATGGCCCCGGATTTCCGTGTGCGCCCGCGCCGCGATTCCCTCGTCACGCTCACCCACGCCGCCGCGCAGGACATCAGCCGATTGCAGGAGCACGTGTGAGCACCACCCCATGGACCGGCCGCGAGGACGGCAGCGGTCCGGAACATCGCCGATGGCACCACGCCGTCAACGAATTCTCCGGCGGCCCAGGCGTTTCGCTGCTCGGGTTCGCCAGCGACGCCGGAGTCCGGCGCAACGGCGGACGCCCGGGAGCGCAGGCCGGGCCCGAAGCGATCCGTAAGGCGCTGGCGTCGTTCGCGATCCAGCCCGAGTTCGTGATCAGCGACGCGGGCGACGTCTCCGTCGAGGGCGATGCGTTGGAAGCGGGGCAGGAAAACCTCGGCGAGCTGGTCGCGAAGCAGCTCAGCGACGGAAATTTCCCGCTGGTGCTCGGCGGCGGCCACGAAACGGCGTACGGCTCCTACCTCGGCCTCGTCCGCAGCGGCCTGCTGGACGGCCGCCGCCTCGGCATCCTCAACCTCGACGCGCACTTCGACCTGCGGACCGCCGACCGCGCGTCCTCGGGCACCCCGTTCCGGCAGATCGCCGCCCGGGAAGCCGAACGCGGCGCGGAATTCGCCTACGCCGTGGTCGGAATCAGCGAACCCGGCAACACCGGCGCGTTGTTCGAGACGGCCGCGGAACTGAACGTCCGCCACCTCCTGGACCTCGACTGCCAGGAACGCCATCTCGATAGAGTTCTCGACTTCGTCCGGGCCTTCGTCGCGGACGTCGACGCGCTGTACCTGTCGATCGATCTCGACGTGCTCCCCGCCGCGCAGGCGCCAGGGGTCAGCGCTCCTTCGACCCTCGGCGTACCCGCCGCGGTCGTCCTCGAGGTGTGCCAGCTGGTCGCGAGAGACCCGAAGCTCGCCCTCGCCGACATCACCGAACTGAACCCCGTCTACGACGTCGACACCCGCACAGCCCGGATCGCGGCCCGCCTCGCGCACACGCTCGTGACGAGCCGTCCGGTCCCGGAAGGACATTGAAATGCCCCCTCAGCGAATCTGGCCGCGGCTCGGCGCCGTGCTGCTGGCCTGCCTGCTCGCGTTTTTGCCGACGAGCGCGGCGATCGCGGCCGAACCACAGGGCGGGAAGCTCGCCGCCCTGCGGTCCGGGCAGACGACGCTCCGGGTCGGCACCGACGCGACGTTCCCGCCGTTCGAGTTCACCGACGCCAAGGGCGGCCAGCTCGGCTTCGACATCGACCTCGTCCGGGCCCTCGCGCAGCGGGCGGGCGTCAAGAAGGTCGACTTCGTCCAGATGCCGTTCGGCAACATCGTCCCGGCGCTGCAGGCGAACCAGATCGACGTCGGCGCGTCGGCGATCTACATCAGCCCCGCGCGGCAGAAGGCCGTCGACTTCTCGGACATCTACTACCCGGGCGGCCTCGCGGTTTTCGTCTCCGACAAGGACAACTCCGTCGGTTCGCTCAAGGATCTCGCCGGCAAGCGGGTCGCGGTCCAGGTAGGCACGAAGTCGGTCGACTGGCTCACCCAGCACCAGCCCGCCGCGCAGCTGATCACGGCGCAGACCAACGAGCAGATGTTCTCGTCGGTCAAGCTGGGCCAGGCGGACGCCGTCGTGACCGGGGCTCCGGCCGGCAAGTACTTCATCGCGCAGCAGGGCGGCCTCAAGCAGGTCGGCGACCGGCTGACCGAAGAGAACTACGGCTACGCCTTCCAGAAGGCCGACACCGAACTGCGGACCGCGTTCAACACCTCGCTCAAGCAGATGCACGACGATGGTTCGTACAAGCAGGCCACCGAAAAGTGGTTCGGCGCGGAAAGCACCGCGGCGAAGTCGGGCGGGCACTCGCTGTTCAACTTCTCCACCATCGTCGATTCCTCAGGACAGCTTTGGCAGGGCTTGCTGGTCAGCCTTCAGGTGATTCTGCTGGCGCTGGCGTTGAGCCTGCTGCTCGGCACGCTCGGCGGATTCGCCAAGCTCAGCAAGATCGCGCCGATCAGGTGGATCGGCAACGTCTACGTGTCGGTGATCCGCGGGACGCCGTTCGTGGTGCAGCTGTTCTTCATCTACTTCGGACTGCCGCAGCTCGGCGTGCAGCTTCCGCCGATGACCGCGGGAATCATCTCGCTCGGCCTCTACAGCGGTTCGTACGTGACCGAGATCTTCCGTGGCGCAGTGCAATCGATCGATCGCGGCCAGCTCGAAGCGGCGCGGTCGTGCGGCATGTCGCAGGTGTCGGCGATGCGGCACGTGATCATCCCGCAGGCGTTCCTGCGGATGCTTCCGCCGCTGGGCAACGAACTCGTGTCGCTGACGAAGAACTCGGCGCTGGTGTCCTTCGTGACCATTCACGAGCTGTTCCTGGTGGGGCAGACCATCATCTCCCGCACCTTCGACGCGCTGACCGTGTACCTGTTCATCGGCCTGCTGTATTACCTGCTCACCAACCTGATCAGCTTCACGACGCGCACCCTTGAGAAGAAGATGGCGGTGTACATCTGATGGCACTCCTGGAAGTCCACGGCCTGACCAAGTCCTACGGCGACGTGAAGGTGCTCGACGGGATCGACTTCGCGATCGAACCCGGCCAGGTGGTCGCGGTGATCGGGCCCAGCGGCGGCGGCAAGTCCACCTTCCTGCGGTGTCTCAACCTGCTGGAGACGCCGACGTCGGGCAGCGTCTCGTTCGACGGCGAGGAACTGACCGGCCGCGGCGTCGACCTCGACCGGCTGCGGTCCCGGATGGGCATGGTGTTCCAGCATTTCAACCTCTTCCCGAACATGACCGCGCTGCGCAATGTCGTGCTGCCGCAGATGAATGTGCTCAAGCGGAGCAAGGAAGAGGCCGAGGCGAAGGCCCGTGCTCTGCTGGAGCGCGTCGGCATGCTCGAACGCGCTGGCGCTTATCCGAACCGGTTGTCCGGCGGGCAGAAGCAGCGCGTGGCGATCGTTCGCGCGGCTGCGATGGATCCGAAGCTGATGCTGTTCGACGAGCCGACGTCGGCGTTGGACCCTGAGGTGGTGCAGGACGTCCTCGACATCATGTCGGAGCTGGCGAAGGACGGGATGACGATGCTGGTGGTCACGCACGAGATGGGGTTCGCGCGCAAGGTCGCTGACCGGGTGGTGTTTGTGGACGGCGGGAAGATCGCTGCGGACCTGCCGCCGGCCGAGTTTTTCTCCGACAGCAACGCGAACCCGCGCGCTCAGGCTTTCCTGCAGAAGGTGAGCCGCGAATGTCTTCCTGACCTCGGAGGAAACGCCGTCGTGACGCAACCG